>JAKPMW010000083.1 GCA_029548715.1 Spirochaetota bacterium
ATGATGGACGATAAAATAATTGATGAACAAAAACGTCACAGGATAGGGCATGAAGGCGATGAAAAACCACTTGAGGTCAGTGGCTGCTTCGAGATACTTGGCGTGGGTGAGGATTTTGACGAGGAGTTCCGGTGCGGCAAGAATCGCGCCAAAGGCCGCAAGGATTCCCGCTCCGCCCAGCAACAGGCCCTTGAGCATGATGCGTCGTGTGGCGACCATGTCGTCGGCAACAGCGGCAAATTTGGGAAAGGTGACAAAGCTGATGGTGCTGACAAGGAAGATGGAGGACTTGCCCACTGTCGCGATCGCCCCGTAGAGTCCATTGTCATACTCGGAGAGGAAATGGCGGGCCACGTATTCGTCGAGATTCTTGAGCAGGCTGAATCCGACGTAGAGAACGAAGATTGGAAGGAATTCGCGCAGCATGGGGAGGATTTCAAGCGGCTGACGCGGTCCGGGGTCGACAGCCTGCCTGCGCCGGATCACGCGCAGGACAAGCATGGCCAGAAACAGCAGTGAAACCATCGAGACCAGCACACCCAGCATGGGGATGTCGTAGCGGTAGATCGGGCCGACTGGAATCCGCATGATGTGGTTGAATGACTCCGCTACCACCAGCGGTGCAGGATGGATCCCGGCATAGATGGTGTGCAGAAGGACAAAGGTCGCACCAAGCTTGATGATCGTGATGATGGTATTGATGGAACCGATGGAAGCAAAGCGCTGAAAAGCCTGCAGGGCCCCGGTATAGCAACTGGCAAGGTTGGCGATAAAAAACATCAGTACGACGAGGATTACCGAAAACATGGTCGGGAGATGATAGTGCTCCTGCAGAATCGGTGAGAGCGCAAGAATCAGCAGGGCCCCGGCAAGCGAAAGCAGCAGGAAGACCCTGAGGATCGAATCAAAAAAACCGAAGGCTTCGGCGGAGCGTTGTTTTCCGATGGCAAAGGACATGCGTTTTGTGATGATCATTTGCAAGACCCCGAAGGGCTGTGCGATAATCGAGTAAAAAGCCAGAAGAGCGGTAAAGATTCCGAAGTCCTCAATGGTCAGATTGACCGAGGCATATTTGCGGAACACGATATTGCAGATGGTTGTGATTCCAAAAAAAGCAAAATAGACAGTCCCATGCCGGAGGATGCTGTCACTCTGACGGTTTTTGTATCGCTCAAGCAGTCTGCGCAGCATTACTCAGCTCCGGATATGATCTGGCATCAATTCTGCCGGATTGTACTGCTGCAGGGCGAGGATCCGCCCGCCCAGTGAAGCAAAGCATGACCTGATCCGGTCAAAGACCTCTGAAACACCGCCTTCAACGAGAAGGCGCAGACTGATCAGGGGATCGTGCAGAAAGAATAGCCCGTTTGTCAGGGCAAAATCAAGACCCTCGCGGGCAGTCCATGTCTGGCCTGCGGTGGAATTGGTGGCGAAGAGCAGGTGCTCGGCGACAAGGGGTTTTTCCCCGGTGCAGATCCGCCCGCTGTGCTGCTTCAGGTTCCTGTTGGCATCCCGGCCCTGGTTTTTGTAAAACGGCGCGGTGGGAACAATCTCCACTCCGGCGTCAACCGGTTTGCAGACGAGAAGATCTTCGGCAATCAGGAGCGAATCCGGATCACGCCCGAGAATTGAAGCGACAAGGGTGGTCTTTCCGTTCATGCCGGGCATGACCAGGGCCTGCACCCTGCCCTTGCCGTCCTGCCAGGCACATCCCCTGAGAAGCATGTATCCGGCCTTGAAGAGATCCCAGGCGATTTGTCCAAAAACGAGTTCGCCGGCGGTGCGGATTCCACCGATTGAAAACGGTATCCGGGCAAAGGCAGGAGTACAGGTGATGGTCCGGTCTGGGCTGATCTGCAGCCCGAGCCTGCCCGCCACAAAGGGTCTGTCGTAGGCGTACACATCAGCATGCCAGGTATACCAGCCCGAGCGGACCGTTTCCCTTGTGACAGGGGCAAGCCTCTGGCGCTGGAGAGTGTAATGCAGTGGAAGGGGCGAGAGGGGCCGGGGATACAGTGAAAAATCACGCGAGAGGGGAAAGCAGTGCAGCGTTGCCATATCGGTCTCAAACGAAACCAGACCAGGAATAATGGTCACAAGGCTGGTAGAACGCACGGTGTCCTCTTTCCCC
>JAKPMW010000094.1 GCA_029548715.1 Spirochaetota bacterium
TTTTGCCTCCCAAAACAATCGGACTTTCAGTCGTTCCCCATCGGGTCAATGCCCGATCTGCGACATTACGGTACCTGTCTCCGCATAGATTCCGAATTTCGTCTTCAACGAGTTCTCGCAGGGCAGTAATACCGGCTGACAGGATGAAGTCCATCGCATCTGTCCGGATGAAACTTTCCGGCTCTGTCAGATTGATGTCATCATTGTTTTTTCTCGCAACTCCGTCTTGCTTCCTGCTCTCTTTACTGCTACTCTTGGCCATGGGTACTCTCCTTTTTGTGATATGCCTACTGACATCTTACGATGCCAGCAAGAAGGGGAGCTACCCATTTTCAACATTCAGCGGGACATGGCCAAAGATCCGGGCGATTCCCGGGGAGGGGAGGATGGTAATGGTGATGCTGCGGGCGGCGAACTCGTTGTAGAGGGAAATCAGGGCTCCGATCCCCGAGCTGTCGATGTATTCGACCTTTTGCATATCAAGGGTAATGTGGCTGGTATACCCCTGGTCATGAACCGCTGTCTTGAGCTGTTCGGCGCAGAAGATATCGACAGAACCCGAAATCCGGATTGTGTTGTCGGTGTCGAACGTCAGGTTCATCATCGCTTCGTGCCACCTGTGTGCGCCGGATGTCAGATCCCTCAAAGCGCAAGTATATCCATAATTATCGTGCAATTACCGAAAAAATTAAATACTGCTCGGCGCGATTCATCCCGGGGCGTGGGGCTGTCGCCGGGCAATGTGCAGGCAGTCCGGTCTGCATTGGTGTGCTGGATGAAGAAGGCATCATGCCAGGCTGGGCCAAATGCCCTCAAGCGAGGATTGAAGCTTCTCCCTTGAAGTCTCCCGGTGCTACTTTATCATGGTAGTCGTCCGGTCTGTCGGAGGGCTGCTGATTCCTGATCACGAAGGGTGTGTCCAAATCATGCTTGATATCCGTCTTATCCGCGATAATCCCCAGGCCGTCAAGGCGGCCCTGGCCAGGGTGGGGGATACCACCTCTGTTGACAGTATTCTCGAACTTGATGCCAGACGGCGGACCCTTGTGGGCGAAATTGAGGCCATGCGCAGTGAGAGAAATGCGGTTTCAAAGGCGGTTCCGTCAATCAAGGACCCTGCCGAAAAGCAGGCAAAGATCAGCGAGATGCGGGCGCTGGGTGACCGGCTGGCCCTGCTCGAAAAGGAAGGGGCCGAGGCGGACAGGGTGTTCGAGACCGCCATGCTTTCGATTCCCAACATGCCTTCGGAGGATACCCCCGACGGGGCAGATGATTCGGCCAACGTCGTGGCGGGCGAGTTTGGGACCAGGCCTGAATTCGCCTTTCAGCCCAAGACACACTGGGAGCTTGGGGAGTCCACCGGCCTGATCGACTTCGAGCGGGGGACAAAAATCTCGGGTACCCGCTTCTATATTCTCAAGGGCGAACTGGCCCGGCTTCAGCGGGCCCTGATCAGTTTCATGCTTGATGTGCATACCCGGGAGCATGGTTTTATTGAAGTCTACCCCCCGTTTATGGTCAAGGAGCATTGTCTCTACGGAACCGGTCAGCTTCCCAAGTTTGGCGAAAACCTCTACCACGATGCAGAGGAAGATTTCTGGTTTGTCCCCACGGCCGAGGTCCCTGTGACCAATATGTACCGCGACGAGATTCTCGACAACGCGACGCTGCCTCTGGTTCACGTCGCCTATACGGCCTGTTTCCGGCGCGAAAAGATGTCGGCCGGCAAGGACGTGCGCGGGATCAAGCGTGGACACCAGTTTGACAAGGTTGAAATGGTGGCCTTTGTCCGGCCTGAGGAATCCTCGGCCATGCTGATGCGGCTGATGGAGAGTGCCGAACACATCCTGGACAGGCTGGGCCTGCCCTGGCGTCGTCTGCAGATCTGTGCCGGTGATCTTTCGTTTACCGCTGCGGCCAAGTACGACCTTGAGGTCTGGGCGGCAGGCTGCGGCGAGTGGCTCGAAGTTTCCTCCATCAGCAATTTCCGCGACTTTCAGGCAAGGCGGGCCGGAATCCGGTTCAGGCGGAACGCAGGGGATAAACCCGAATTTGTCCATACCCTCAACGGGTCCGGGCTGGCGCTTCCGCGGATCATGATCGCCATTCTTGAAAACTACCAGACCGGGGATGGCCGCATCCGGGTGCCTGAGGCGCTCGCTCCCTGGATGGGTGGCACAAGCGTGATCGGGCCGGGGTGAGACTGCGTGCATTCTGGTACGGGCAGCACGAAGCGGAGCCCTGCAGCTCCGGGGCGCCATGGCGGGGAGCGACTACTGGTCGAGCGACTCAGGGCTGAGCGCTATTTCTCGCGCGAGGCCAGGCTTGATGAGATTGCCGGCCTGCTTTCTGGGCTGGCATGGTGCCTGGGGCTGATCTTCTTTTCGGGTGCACCTGGCCAGGGGATGCAGCCTCTGGTGGTCCAGATTGGCGGGGTGTGGTGGCGGTATTCACTGATCGGAAACCTGGCACTGGTGCTGGTCTGCCTGCGGTACCGGCGGACCGTGGCGGAGGGGTTTCAGGCGATTGTGCTTGCTCTGGTGCTTCTCCTCTCCCTTCTGCACGGGCTGACAAGCTGGCATGACCCCTGGGGTGTGTTTTTCTCCAATACGTTTGTCGAATGGCTGCTTTTGATCGCTGTCTCCCTGCTGGTTCTCCCCTGGACGGGACAGGTCGGGGGACGCACGGGATGGGCCCTGCTTTCGGCCGGCTGGTCCGCTGCCATACTGGCTGGCCTGTTTTCATGTGCCGTGCACGCCATGACCCTGCTTGGCCTGGCTGCACGCCGGCTGGTTGTCAGGCTGCTGGCCGGCGCCGGGGCGGCAGGGCTCTTGCCCTGGTTTCGCTGGAGCATGGCATTCGCTGCGCTCTGCCTGGTCTTGCTTGTGCTGCGCCTGCGCCGGCAGCGAGCCGGGCTTGATCCCGGCCTGACCCGGCTCCGCAAGACAGCACTCCTTGAGGTGCCTGCGCGCAAGCGCCGCCTGCGCCGGAGTGTCTCCTCTGCGGTCCTGCTCCTGTTTTGTCTCGTTCCCGGCGGACTGCAGGCAGGAGGCATGGTTTCGCCTGATGCCCTTCTTGAGGGGGAACTGACGCAGGACCTTCTCAAGGCTGTTTTTTCCCGGCTGGGCAGCTCGGGGATGCGTTATGAGTTTCTTGCAGTGACCAATGGACTGGACGAAGAGACAGGCCTGCTCCGGCGCCCGGTCCGGGACTGGCGGGACGGGAAAATTGCCGAAGAGATCCAGACTGCGCTTGCGACCAATGGCTGGTCCCATGCCCGTGCCAGGCTGGGGGAGCTCTCGGCGGGCGCGCACGGGTTGATGGCCTTTCTGAAGGGGAGGATCCTGCTGGGGGAGGGAAAACGGGAACTGGCGGCCCGGGCCTTTGCGGATTGCCTTGTGCTGGATCCGGCCGAGTACCAGGCCTGGCATGGGCTGGCGGAGTCGGGGTGTGATCCCCTGCGGATCCTTTTTCGCACCCGGGCCCGGGCCGTGCGCTCTTCAGGCCGGGTTGTAACTGTTTTGTATGATGCCTCGCTGGGACGTTCGCCGGCCCGGTATGTCTGGATGAGCTATGCCCTGGCCCGGGCTCTCTACCGCTTTGAGGGTCTCTGGCAGACGGGTGCGCTCACGGGTGACTGGTACGAGGAAACCATGGATGAGCACCTCTTTGCCTGGAGGGTTGCCGTGGCAAACTGGAAAGGGCACAAGACCGACAACCGAAACCTTGCTGATTCCTTTTTTGACCGGCTAACAGGGTTTGAGGCGGAAGGCCTGCTTGCAGGATTTGTCTGGTTTGAGTGCTGGCGTCCGCCTTCGCCCCAGGCCGCCCTGCGGGTCCGGCTGCGGTATGCCGGTTCCATCGAAAAGTATTGCACCCGCATGCTGTTGCGTCCAGCCAGGCA
>JAKPMW010000116.1 GCA_029548715.1 Spirochaetota bacterium
GATCTCTGGAATTACCAGTACCATCAGCAATGCCGTGGCAACGGTCTCCGGTTCGCTGGTTGAGGTCAGCTATCCGGCTGAAAAACTCCAGGCGGGTGCAAGCGATACCATTGGAATGACTCTGGTGCATGCCGAGTCCGATGCGACCAATAACCTTGTTTTTGTTGCCCGGGCCGATAATGGTGACGGGAACGGGTTTGCTGTTTCCCAGGTTGAAAACGGGGCATTTTCCACAATGGATATCAAGTATCCGCCCATTTCCGTTTTTGCCGGTATCAGGAATCTGACATCCCTCTATACCATCAACACCAATGCGACCATCAGCTATCAGGTGCGCAACCGGGCACAGGGGTATGCCATATTCCGGACGGTTTTGACCAACGAAGGGATGGCCCTGTTCGATACGCTGACGGCAACGAGCAGCCGGGGCGGTGTGGTAACGCTTGAAAAGCCAGCGGGCAGATTGACGATTGACTATTCTGGTGCGGGGATCGGGTTCAACGAGACAGACACGGTGACCATGACTCTCAAATACCGGATTACGGACGATGCGGTCAGGACCAACAGTTTTGGGGCAATAGTCTTTTTGACCAATGCCACCCTGCTGATGCAAACCAATGTCCGGGCAGCCGAGCTGGACGCGATTGATACCGATACCGGAAGCAGGGACAACCAGCGCTACACCATTGGACCGGCACCTTATGGCATTTTCAGCGGGTCGGTCCTGCCTGTGTTCAAGACTGACAAAAAATCAACCGGGAGTTTCCTGCCCAATATTGTCAAGATCGAGCTGGTGACGAGCAGCAATAACAGCGTGGTTACCACACCCTACTACCGCGAGGTAGGGAGTGACGGGACCATGCAGAACGCTTCGCTGATTGCCTACAGCGACCCGATGGCGGGCGGGATGTTCAGCCTGCCCTATGTGCCTCAGGGGAATTTCAGGCTCAGACTGAGCGCCGACGGATTCAGGCTGACCCTGACCAATGTCCAGTCTGTGGCAAACCAGATCCGGGCGCTTGACCGGGTAATCCTGAAAAATGACTATCTCGATTCGAATATTACCAACCGGCAGATTGTGGTTGACTATGGCGATACCAATACCCGCTTCATCCTGGGGAGTGGGACCCTGCTGGACCAGTTCTCGCTCGATATCTCCGTGGTCGACATGACCATCGGGCAGGAGACGGACGTGACACGCAACCGCCTTGTGCTGGCTCCTGCGGATGCGACGGTTTTGGGCTGCTTCCGCTTTGATATCCGGGATCGACTGAATGTGAGTGTCCCCGGTGTCGGTGTGGGTGGTGACGGGATTGTCCAGCTTCATTACATGACCACAAACCTCAATCTCCCGATTGGTGCGGGTACGTGGCAGGAAGACAAGCTGGGTATCTGGTACTGGAAGGAGACGACTTCGGAGTGGGTACCGGTGGGCGGTCTCGTTGACACGGTCAAGAAGACGGTCAGTGCCAAGGTCAACTACCTGCACAACTACTATGCGGTCCTTTCTGTCCGGCCCGAAGCTGCGGCGCAGCAGATCTACAATGTCAAGGCCTCGCCCAACCCATTTACTCCGGGTCGCGGCGGAGACAACAGTGCCAAGCTCAAGCTGACCTTCTCCTTCTCCAAAGAGCATCCAACGTACACGGTCACGATCTACAACATGCGCGGCCAGAAGATCCGCGAATTTACCCGCGACGGGACATACCGCCAGGGTGAGGTCTTCTGGGACGGAAGACATGAAAACGGCTTCGCCCTTCCGGGCGGCGTCTATCTCTACCAGATACGGGCGGGCGGTGAGACCTTTACCGGCTCCGTGCTCGTGCTGAAGTGAGGGGGCGGGCGATGAAGACGATACGACACACCAAAGGAAACCGAACCATGCAGACCATCTTCCGCGTATTCGGACTGACCCTCCCGCTGGCTCTGGTCCTCTGGCTGACGGCCGGCCAGCTTGTCGGACGCTCGTATTACTATTATCAGCCGTTTACGGATACCGCATCTGCAAGAGCTGGCGGCTGGACAAATATCAACGGTTCCGATCAGCACATGGCCAGCCGCGACGGAGTGTTCTTTCCCCCTGATGAAGCGTGGTTTGCCAATGGCAGAAATTATGCCAATCCATCGGTGATTGATATCAACGCCGGGGTGTTGTCAATCTACGGCAAGCCGAACAACAACTCCCTGGACCGGAATTCTACCTGGTGGGGCAAGGTGGCCCAGTTTTATCCCGGGCGGACGACCGAGTTGTCGAGCAATTTTTCAGCCTTTGCAACCAGTCCGATCGGATTTTATGTCACCAGAACCCATGCCCATATCGACTATGATGATGATTCGCGTGATGATGAGGCATACCACAAGGCCAACATCAATGTCTGGCTGGTCAAGGAGTCCTACACCCTGGCAAACGACTGGGATGCATACGAGGGCTTGATCTACTTTTTCGAGCAGGCCGGTCCCGCAAATGGGAGCAGGAGCAAGTTTGGCTACTATTCGGGAGCCGATAACTGGCCCACGACAGCGCAAGGTCCAAGAAACCAGGCATATGCACATTTCAACAGCGGTGCGGCGCCCTGGAACAATATCTATGATGACCAGGTTGGTACACAGGCTGATCAATGGCGTGCGTATCGAGTAGCAGGCGCGGGAGCAATAGTCGGCCCCAATAACAACAGGCTGGGTATTCGCTTTACCCACGACGGGTCCAGGGTCAGGATTTATCTCAATCCGAATCCCGATAATGCCCTTGCTGCCGGTACGCACCCCAACGAGTTTTTCCTTTTTGGTCAGGAATCAGTGGGCTGGAATACTGACATGAAGGTCATGATCGGTCATGAGGGATCGTTCTTTTTGCCGGAGAGCGTGTCTGCCGAGTACGACGATTTTGTGGTTCGAACTGTAAGCAAGACGCTGACCTCCTCGGTTACTCCCCGCAAGGTGCTGGCAGGCGGGGTAAACATCACCTATACAAACATCATCACGGCCACCTTTGATCCTGCGGATTCCGGGATTGGCGAGGTCCTGATCGCCAAACCCTCGTTTATCACCAATGCCTGGAATCTGGGAACAGTTCTGGTAGACAAGGACACGGATAACAACGGGACATTTGAAACATCCCTGGCTGTGTCCACGATGACCATGCCGGCGACGGCTACTGACTGCTACGTCATGTCGTATACCAATTACGATGGCCGGGCCCCGATGCTCAAGATCATCTTTCATTCGGAACCGGGCAGTGCCGGGATCATCAAGTCAAGCAGTGTTCAGCAAAAAATCCGGGTTGTCTTTACCCTTGCAACTCCGGCCTTGGCAAACAGTACAGGCGGAGAGTTTGAGGTGTATGCCAATCTGGATAAATACAGGGAGTACACATGGTCCTATG
>JAKPMW010000138.1 GCA_029548715.1 Spirochaetota bacterium
AAGCTGACCGCTGGCCCTGAGTCCGTTGGCAAACTCAACGATCCCGAAATCCTGGTATTTTTTCATGTATCCTTCAGGGAGGGCATAGACCCGGGTCCAGGTCAGGAGGGTGCAGTCACCCTCAAGGGGAATCTTTTCCCAGTCCTTGAAGAAATAATTTGAAGGATCACGCCGGTTATGGCACTGGTCACAGACCATGACGGCGGGATAATAGAGCTTGCCGCATCCGGGGCATTTGTATGCAAAAACCTCATGTTTTTTTGGGCCGTACTTGCTGAAGTTGAAGTTCATACTCACTCCTTCGAACAGATGGTCGCAACGACATTGTTGCCAAACCCGCCAAAATTGACCGCCATCCCGTGCCTGGGATTGGCCACCCGGCGGCCCTCCTCGGCTTCGCCGCGAAGCTGTTTGACCAGCTCGAAAATCTGTGAGACGCCGGTGGCTCCGAGGGGATGGCCCTTGGCCTTGAGACCGCCCGAGGTATTGATGGGCAGCTTGCCGTCAATCCGTGTATCGCCGCGCACGACTGCCTCACGGGACTTGCCGCGTTCGAAAAATCCGACTTCTTCGGAAATGGCCAGTTCGAGAATCACGAAGGCATCATGCAACTCGGCAAACGAGATGTCCCTGGGGCCGAGACCGGCCATGGCATAAGCCCGCTCGGCAGCAAGCCGGACCGCATCAAGCACAAGCGGGTCCTTGCGCATGTGCACGCAGTGGGTATCGGTGGCTGACCCGATCCCGCTGATCCGGATCGGCTGCTTTTTGAAATATTTCATCTTTGGGGAATCAGTCGCACAGAGGAGGAGTGAGGCAGCGCCATCCGAAACCGGGCACATTCCATACAGTCGCAGGGGATCGGCCACAACGTTATTGACGACGTTGGCGTTTTCGCTGTCGTGGATGGCCTCAAGCGTGCAGGGGACCTTGACGTGGGCGTACGGATTTTTGGCGCCGTTTTCGTGGTCCTTGACGGCGACCATGGCCAGCTCGCGTTCGGTCAGGCCGTAGCGCTGCATGTAGAGTCTGGTAAACATGGCGGCGAAGGAGGGAAGCGTCAACCCGTAGGCGTATTCGGCCTCGGTGTGCAGCATGGTGGCGACAAAGTCCGTGCCTTCCCAGCCCGAGACGGCCCGCATCAGTTCGCCACCGGTGACAAGCACGCAGTCGACCATGCCGCTTTTGATGGCCATCATGCCCAGCTTGACGGCACTGGCTCCCGAGGCTGGACCGTTTTCGACGGTTTCGGCCATGGCGGGTTCGAGACCGATCCGGCTGATGAGGGCCGAGGCAATGGCACTGGCCGAGTTGACACGTCCGGCACCCATATTGGCCACAAAGACCTGTTCGACCAGTTCGTGGCGCTTGTCAAGGATGCCTGCATCTTCAAGGGCACTGCAGGAGGCAAAACCGAGGACATCGACCAGATCCATGGACGAGAGGTTGCCGAATCCGGTATGCCCGATACCAACGATTGCTACGTTTCGCATGAGTCACCTTTCTGCGTCTTGGCGTTTGTGCATGGGGAACAGGCTCCACTGTGACAGATGTGCACAGTCCGGATCATGACCGGATGCAGCGGGTGAGCGCTGTTCCCCAAAAAAATCCTTACTCCCTGCGGAAGCCGGGGATCTGGGGATATTTGTCGGGAGCCCTGAGAACCTCGGCGGTCTTCAGAAGGGCCGCGTCGACCGGGCGGGTCCCGGTGACTTTTTGATCGCGCACGGCATCGTAGAGCTTGCGTGTCAGGACAAAGGTCGGGACACCGCCCAACTCGTGCCGGATCGCCGGGAACTGTGAAGAGCGGTCCTCGAGTTCGTACTCGATCATCCAGCGCTTGAAGCCGTTGGGGCTTTCGGCCACGATCCAGACTTCGTCCTGTCCGAGGATTTCGAGGTGGTGTTCCATTTTTGCGGCAAAGAGCTGGGCGCCGATGCGCAGGCCGCGGCGGATGGTCATGGTATGCAGGCTCATCCCGACCTTGCCGTCCACAAGGCGGCTGTTGACGATGCCGGCGATCTCGCCATCGATGGCGCCGACCATGACGAACTCGTTGGCTACGCGGTAGCGGTACCAGCCGAGCAGCTCGGCAAACATGCGGGCTGCAACGATATCATAAAAGTCAGACTCGACCTGCATCAGGGGGAAGACCGTTTCGAGCAGCACACCGATTTCTTCGCGTTGACACTCACGCACGACCATTTTTTGTCCGTCGGCCAGGGTGATGACCTTGGGTGGGTAGGGTTTCAGCTCAAGTTCCGGCGGTCTGAGTTTTTTTTCCATTTCGTCAAGAATCATGGTCAACGCTCCGTGTGACGGCTGGGATTATCCGGCTGGGGAAAGGCACAGCGGATGGTCCGTCTGCTCGAAGCCCATTGTGTACCTCATGGGACAGAATTGCAAGTGTGATGACGATTCGGAAAATGAAATCGAGAAACAAAAACCGCTCTCAGGGGAGAGCGGGATTGAGACAGGGTCCGAGCGGTATCAGCCTTTAATGCTGGCGTTTCTGTGGACGATCTCGTGGACCCAGTAGAGGAGTCGTTCATCATCGTTGAAAACTCCGGAAAACTGCAATCCGAAGGGGAGCCCTTTTTCGGATCGGTTGCCGGACGGGATCGTGATGGTTGGCATGCCGGCAAAGGTCCAGGGAAGATTCATGATCGGGCTGCCCGTTGAATGAAGACCCTGCGGGGCTTCGCCGGGAGTGGTCGGGCTGATAAAGAGGTCAAACCCGGCAGCTTCAAGCTGCTCCTGCAGCCGCTGGCGGATTTCGAGCTGCTTGCTGCGCGCGAGGGCTACCCGTTTGGGTAGAACGGCGCGGCCTTCTTCGATAAAATCCACGGTCGCAGGCCGGTAGAGATGTCTGTAGGTGTCAAACCAGCCGGCGTGGGCCTCAGCCATTTCCGAGGAGATCAGTTCGCGATGCAGGGCGTTGATCTCGTCGATGTCCTCAAGACAGACAAGTTCACCGACATCATATCCGAGATCGCGCAAGGCCTGGACATCGTCAGTAAAGACCTTGAGTGATTCGCCACTTGCCTGTTCGATGAATTTTCCGGAAACAACGGCGATTCGGGGCTTGCGTCCGATACCTCTTTGTGCCAGGGCATCATTCCAGCCATTGCAGAGGACGCTGGAGACTATCCGGGCGCCGCACATATCCTGGGTAAAAAACCCGACATGGTCAGCGGATTGTGAAAAGGGAATCACGCCATCCTTGGGAATCCGGTCGTAGCTGGGTTTAACCCCGATGATTCCGCAAAAGGCAGCCGGGCGGTTGATCGAGCCAATGGTTTGTGTACCGACTGCGAGTGAACAAAAGCCGGCGGCAACTGCGGCTGCCGATCCGGACGATGAACCACCGGGGGTGTGCTCGGGATTGACAGGGTTGCGGGTTGGGCCCGGATAAAAATAGGCGAACTCGGTGGTAACGGTTTTTCCGAGGACAAGGGCGCCGGCCTCCTTGAGCTTGGTTACCGAAGAGGCTTCGGGGCCATCAAAGAGTATGGGGGGCAGGAGCGAGCCACAGGTTGTCGGAAACCCGTCAGCCCTGAAGAGGTCCTTGACACCGACGCAGATCCCGTACAGGGGAGGGCGCTTGGCAGGTTCAGGAAAGCGGCGCTTAAGATCGCGTGCCTCACGGATCAGGCGTTCACGCCGGCCGGACTCGGGCATCAGGGCATGGATCTTGGGTTCGTTTTTATCGATGACATCGCAGATGTAATTGATGGAGTACACCAGGTCCATCTGGTCGGTACGGAGCATCTCCACAACATCACTGAGAACTGCCGGGGCACTGTACATTCTTGACCTCCGTGAACACATGTGGGATTCGCTGTTTCAGGTCTCTCAGAGCATGACCTGTAACGGATTGATGGGGGAAAAACTGCGCACGCCCGGCCGTGGGCCGGGCGTGCGCAGGGCAGAGGCGAGTATCAGGGCTCGATGGCAATCAGGCGGCAGAGGGATGACTCGAGTTCGATTCCACGCAGGGGGAAGAGACCGACCCAGACGCGTTTGTTGCTGACCTCGTTGATCTGTCCACCGATGTTTTCGGCGTGTACAAGACCGCGGGGGAAGAGCTTGAGGTGCATGACCTGATAGTACTCCTCGGGCGGGAAGAGCTCGTCCCAGGCCTTGCCGTATTCCTTCTTCATTTTCTCTTCGGCTTCGGTAAAGAGTTTGGGGTGCCAGTTGCGGATGATCGTGTTCATCGGATGGTCAGCGCTGCCGCAGTCCACTCCGATCCACTTGATGTTCATCTCAAGCGCCCATTTATGGAAGGAAGGATCCGGACCCGGGTGCTTGCAGAAGTAGCGGATCTCATCCGAACCTGGCTGATCCCAGGCATAGCGGTTGTAGCCGGTGTTGATGATCAGGATGTCGCCCTTTTTGACTTCAACCTTTTTCATGATCATTTCGGGGGTATAGAGGCTGTAGTCTTCAACTTCCTTTGAAATGTCGGCGACGACACCGGGCCCGTACCAGAAATCGAGCGGGGTATCGCCGATCGAGCGGCCGGCGGCGTAAAAATGGATTTCGCCATCGATGTGGGTTCCAACGTGGTTGCTGGTCTTGATGATCTGGCCGTTGGCGCCCTGTCCCATGTGGGCACCGGCGATGCGCTTGAAGTACTGGACCTGAAGGGGCATATAGCTGGGCCAGGGCGGGGTGTGCACGCTCAGGCGCTGGGTCAGATCGTAGATCTTGGCCTTGCCCATCAATTCGAGAAATTCCTGGGTGTTCATTCATCTCTCCTTGTGTTGTTTCTGCTGCTGTACCTGAAAAATAGCCATTTACTGACTGGAGTGTATCAGTGGGAAGACACTCCTGTCCAGCCGGGATCGCAGGGACCCCGGCTGGACAGCGTTATCTTGAAAGTTGTGCTGCCAGGCCCTCAAAGGCCTTGATGAAGGGCTCGATGGGCGCCTGGACAACTCCGGCACCGACCTGGCCTACGCCCGGCTTTTTGTGTGCTACGCCAGTATCGATAAAGGGCGTGATTGCCTTGGCGATGACGCTGCGGACATCAATTCCGGTTGGCGTCCCCCTGAAGTTGAGGGCCGGAATCTGGTAGACGTTGTTTTCACCAAAGGCGATCTCGTACATGGTCATCGTGTAGTTGATCGCATCCCGGGCCGTGCCACCGACAAACTGGACGATGGCCGGGGCTGCCGCGATGGCAAATCCGCCCAGACCAAAGGTTTCAGTGATGGCACTGTCCCCAATATCCGGATTGGCATCGTCCTTGGTAAAGCCCGGGAAGTAGAGTGCATCCGGGACAAGGGCCGGACCGGTAAACCACTGGCGGTCCGTCCCCGAGAGCTGGATCCCGAAATCTGTTCCGTTGCGGGCCATGACGACCAGAAGGCTGCTGCCCTCGATTCCGCGGGCGGCATCGAGGGTGCATTTTCCGGCGGGCATTGAGAGGTTGAGGAAGAAGTGGTCATTACCGTTGATAAACTCGAGCACCTTGGCTGCTGCATCCCTGTCATCACAGGTACGGATGACAGCGGGCGCGATGGCCCGGTAGAGGAGGGAAGTCCCGGCGCGGTTGCGGTTATGGACCTCGTCCCCCATGTGCAGGGCCTGGGCAATCATGTTTTTGAGATCAAGTCCCTTGTCGATGCTCTCGATGGCCTTTTTCAGGACCGGATACATGACAGTCTCGAGCCACTTGAGACGCTCGACAACATCATCACCGTATGCCCCGTAGCGCAGGACCTTGCCGAGTCCTTCGTTGAGGGTACAGTAGGCCTGATTACCGAAGGTTTCATTTTTGACGACAAAGACAGGCATCGAAGCCGAAACGATGCCGGCCATGGGGCCGACTGCGTCATGCTCGTGGCAGGGGGCGTATTCGATTTTTCCGGATGAGGCCAGGGCCTCGGCCTCTTCAGGCGTCTTTGCCATGCCCTCATAGATGAGGGCCCCGATAACGGCACCCCGGGTCGGGCCGGACATCCTCTCCCAGGTGATGGGAGGGCCGGAGTGAAGGATGAGATTTTTTTTCATTCCGGGGATGGTATCAAGCGCGATACCCATGCCGACCAGGACAGGCTTTCCCTTGAGAATGATTTCAAGCGCCTTGGCATTGGCCTCGTTGATTTTGGCGGCGTTGTCATCAATGATGTCGAGCGACTCGGGGCTGACACCGACGGGTGGTTTCCAGTCGACCTGAACGACAGGGACTCCGCAATGGGCCAGGTCGTCCCTGAAAGCGGTCATGCCGGTATTGACTACCTTGATTTCCTGGGTAAAAAGATCGTTAATGGCCATGGATCACTTGCCCTCCAGTATGCGGATGATGTTACCGGCCAGTTCGCTGGCGGCTGCGTTTGACGGCATCATGATGGCACCGGCCTGCTCAAGACCAGCCTTGATGCGCGATCTGTTTTGCGGATCCCCGTCGGTTCCGGTGATCGAGCAGATAATCAATAACTCGGGTGCGATTTTTTTGGCCTCGCTAAAGGCCGGGACAAACTCAGCAAGCGGGTCCATGTGCGATCCGTATCCAAGGACGAGATCCAGGAGGAGGATGGCGACTTCCTTGTCGGCGGCCTCGTCGGTGATTTTTTTATTGCGCAGCGAAAAATCGATCATCGGGTGGGGCCGGCCGACGGTAAACTCGTCCTCGCCCAGGTCGATGATGGTGTGCCCGACGCTTTTCCATGAGTCCTTGAGGCGGTATTCGGGGTTAAGGGGTGCATTGCTGTTGATAAACCCGATCATGTCCTTGCAGATGAGCTGGGTTTCATCACACAGCGTGCCGCCTGAAAAGAGTCCGCGCAGGTATTTGCCGCGACATCTTGGGGCCAGGGCCTTGGCCTGCTCAAGAATGCCAGCCCGGCGGTCGGCGATTTTTTTGCGACATTCGTCAACGCTGGCCCCTTTTGAAAGGGCGGCCGCGATGACAGCGGTTTCTTCGAGGGTTGAGCCGGCAATCGCTCCGGCGGCCTCAAGGATTTTTGGGTCACCTCCGATGAAGATGCCCACGACCGGTTTTTTGATGGTCTTGATCTCGTCAGCGATCTTGCGCAAGACTGATTCATGCGGGGGTTTTGAGACAAGGACAATCACCTTGGTTGCCGGGTCAGCGGCCAGGGCCCGCATGGCATCGATAAACATGATCCCGCCGATGGCTTCCTTGACGTCGCGGCCACCGGTTCCGATGGCCTGGGAGATGCCGGCTCCTTCGTTGGAAATGATCGTCATCACTTCCTGCAGGCCTGTTCCGGATGCGGCCACAATCCCGCAGTCACCCTTTGAGAGGACATTGGCAAAGGCCAGGGGGACACCATTGATCACGGCAGTACCACAATCCGGTCCCATCACAAGCAGTCCCTTGTCGTGGGCAAAGCGTTTGAGCTTGAGCTCATCCTCGATGGACACATTGTCCGAAAACATCATGACATGCAGGCCCTGCCTGAGTGCCCGCATGGCCTCGCGGCCCGCATAGCGTCCGGCGACGGAGATGAGGGAAATATTTGCTCCGGGGAGGGCTTCGACAGCGCCTTCGAGACTCTTGGGTGAAAAATTGGTCCCGCCCTCATCCTTTTTGTTGCGCAGTGCCTTGAACATCGCGTCGATCTTGACCAGGGTTTCTTCGACCACCGTGTCGCTCTCGGCCTTGAGCGCCAGCAGAAGATCGGTATCGTCCGCCTGATCAAAGAGTTCGGGGATGTAGAGGTTCGCCCCACGGACGATCTCCTTGTTCTGCGCCGTTCCCATCACGATCGCAGAGTCGGCGATGCCTGGCAGCGTGTTGACCTCTTTTGAGACGATCATCAGGCTGACAGAGTCGAAATACTCGCCTTTTTTTACAAAACCTTTAAGCACCATTGTTTGTCTCCTTGTGCCAAGATTCAACTGATACAATATTCAGATACTGGGCTGCGGTCATGAAGAATCCGCTTGCCAGATCAGAGCCGGAAGTGGACCCGTGGGACAGGATCCGCCTGATGCGCATCTCGACAGTTGCGCGATCGGCAGGGGAGCCTCTGCGGGCCAGGGAGCAGAGTGTTTCGGCGGTATTGCGCATGACGGCGGGCCAGCGGTTTGCAATGGCATGGCGCACAAAGGTACGTGAAAATTTGCCGCATGCGTCCAGCCCGTCCTGCAGCGGGAGGGCGAGCGCTGCGGGCGCGCATGAACCGGGGTGTACCGTAGCGAGAAAATGCAGGGCCAGCATGCTCCCGCACAAAAAGTCATCCCCGCTTGGGGTCAGACCATATCCGCTTCCGGCAAGAAGTCGTACGGCACTGGGATAGTCGCGCTTGAGACAGGCCCGGGCGCCGTCCATAAAGCGGGCCAGCATGGCCGTATCAAAGCCACCGGAAAAAAAGCGCTTTCGGCTGCGATCGAATACGACGGCCATGCTGGTATCCGCCGCG
>JAKPMW010000140.1 GCA_029548715.1 Spirochaetota bacterium
CGTTCCCCGTCCCGCCCGTACACATGAATCCTGCAGCCGGGCTGGGTGCGCCTGAGCGAGAGGGCAATCGATCCGCCAAGAAGCCCGATCCCTGCGATGATGTAGACTGGTCTCATGGGGCGGCATCCGCCCTGGGATACGAGCCAAGCACCCTGATACTGCGTACATGTGCATCCATCTCGGCAAGGGCCTCGGCAAGCGGGCTGACCTGGAAATGGCCGTCAAGGTCAACAAAGAAGACGTACTCCCATGCCTTCAGCCGCGAGGGTCTGCTTTCGATCCGGGACATATTGATGCCCCGCCGGGCAAAGACCTGCAGCAGGTCATGCAGGATGCCCGGCCGGTCCTTGACCGCGATCACGAGGGATGTCCTGTCCCTGCCGGTAGGCCGGGTGGGGGTTGTTCCGATGACAAAAAAGCGGGTGATATTGTCCGGGTTGTCCTCAATCCCCTCGGCAAGAACCGAGAGCCGGTAAATTCCTGCTGCTATTTTTGCCGCAATGGCCGCGGTACCGTCTTCAGAAGCTGCAATCTCGGCAGCCTTGCCATTGCTTGACGTCTCGATGATGGTGGCCTGTGGCAGCGTGCGGCTGATCCAGCGGCGGCACTGGGCCAGTGCCTGGGGATGTGCCAGCACCCTGCGTACCCGCTCGATCGATGACTGGGTCGAGAGCAGGCAGTGGTGAACCGGTTGAAAGACTTCTCCGATCACCTGGACACGGCCCTCGGCCAAAAGATCAAGGGTGTAGGCCACACTCCCCTCGTTCGAGTTTTCGACCGGGACAATCCCGCAATCGGCATTTCCCGAGACCACAGCGGTAAACACATCCGCGATCGTCTCCTGCGGCAGCGCCAGTGCCGAACTTCCAAACCTGCGTTCGAGGGCCATGTGCGAGTACGTGGCCGGCGGGCCAAGGTAGGCAACCCGCAGGGCCCGCTGGGCGTCGCGGCAGGCTCCCATGATTTCGGTAAAAATTTTTTCGGCGGACCCGGAGGGAAAACGGCTACTGCGAAACATCTCCCTGATCCGAGCCATGACGGCGTGTTCCCTCTCGGGATGATAGACCGGCAGACCGTCCCTGAGCTTGACCCGCCCTATCTCGAGCGCATACTTCATCCGTTGTTCGAGAAGGTCAGCCAGGGTCTGGTCGATCCTGTCGATATTGTCCCGAAGCTGAGCAAGATCAGCCGCTGTTTCCAGTTTCTCATCCATCCGGCCAAGTATAGCAACGAAGCGCATCGTGTTCAAGCGCTACCCACACGCAAGGCGTCAGGGCAGAGCATGGTCCTCAGATGAAGGTATTGATGTGCAGCAGGTATGTACGGACCTCGCGGACTATTGAACGCACCTCGTCCTCAGCCAGGGGCAGGACATGCTGGAGATCTTCCATGGTCCTTGACTCGGGAGGCAAAAACTCACTCCCCAGACCGCCCCGGATACGGCGTGAAATGATATTGGCAGCCTGGATCATCTCGACTGTTGACCGGTGCTCAAGGGGGGCCTTTTCAGGATTATGATGATAGCGCGTGACATGGATCAGGACCTCGGGAAGATTCCAGGCCTCGATCAGCTTGCTTCCAACAAATGCATGATCAAATCCAAGGACACGCCGCTCGGCTTCCCAGTGGGCCAGGTTCCCGTTGCGGATTCCATCAAGCATCTCGCTCTTGTGGCGCGAGAGCCAGGGGTCAAGAAGGAGTTTGCCGACATCGTGCAGCAGGGCTGCTATGAAAAACTTTTCCTTGTTTTCGGATTTGTATTTTTTTGCAAGGATACGGGCAATCATGGCACAGCAGATCGAATGCTGGTAGAGGCCACCCTTGTCCAGTCCGTAGCCCTTGCTGTTGGCGTTGAGGGTTGAATATGTCGAGATGGCGAGCACGATACTTTTAAGGGTATCCAGCCCGAGGATTATGACTGCCTCCTTGAGGGTGACAATCGTCCGGGGAAAGCCGTAGAAAGCCGAATTGGCAAACTTGAGGACCTTGCTGACCATCACCTGATCACGGCTGATGATTTCGGTAAAATCATCCGGGACCGAAAGCGGATCATCAATCCGGGCCAGAATCTCTGTCACTATGGACGGAAAGGCCGGCAGGGTATCCGCATCCTGCATGAGATCGTCTATGTCAACCCTGGCGCCGTCCTGGGGCTCATTCATTCTCGCCGCTCTCCCGAATCTCGAATTCCATCTCCTTGATTTCCCTGAGCTTTGGGAGATCGTCAATGGACCTGAGGCCAAAAACCTTGAGAAAATTTTTTGTTGTTGCGAATTCCAGCGGCTTGCCGGGAGTTTCCCTCCGCCCGCTGATGACAACAAGATCCTTCTCCATCAACAATTTTAGCACACGTTCACAGGATACACCACGGATGGCTTCAATTTCGGTTTTTGTTATCGGTTGCTTGTAGGCAACGATGGCCAGCACCTCAAGTGCCGTCTGCGAGAGCTTGTTGCTGTTTTTGACACCGTAAATCTGGGACAACACCAGCCCAAACCTGGGATGCGCGATCATCTGGCATCCACCGGCCACCTCGACAATCTGGAGGCCGCTTTGCCTGAGCTCGTATTCGGTCTTGAGTTCTTCAACCAGTCCGCTCAGCTCGGCCTGCTCAAGTCCTGTGTGCTTGATCAGTTTGACGTATTCGACCGGTTCGTTTTCGATAAACAAAAGCGCTTCGATCAGCGCCTTTTTTTCATCCCTGCTCACATTCCTGCTCCTGACCCGGTTCCATCTCCATCCGCGGAATGTTCATCGGCATCAAGGACAATACCCGATGAGACACCATCCGGCGCCGCATCACGGGCAAAGATGGTAATATCCCCGAAGAGACGGTGCTGCCGTACCACTATGTATCCCCGCTTGATCATGTGCAGCAGCGCAAGAAAAATAATGATGATTTCACCACGGCGTGTGGCCGGTGTAATGATTTCATTAAACTCGATCCGCGAGTGGATCTCAAGCATTGTCCTGATCTGGGTGATTTTTTCCTCGGGATCATAATTGTCCTCGACATCATCAAAGACCGGATAGCTCGGCGGCTCTTTTTCACTGCGGGACATGATGCGGGAAAAGGC
>JAKPMW010000206.1 GCA_029548715.1 Spirochaetota bacterium
TCCCCCACCGCATCCTGATCGCCCTGTCCCGGATACTCACCCTCAGGCTCTCCTCGTTCATTCCGGCAACGATCCTGGGGCCTGTCATGAAAATGAGATTCAGGGGGAAAATGGGGTTGCAGTAGCCCGGACCTTTACGCCCGGGCGTAAAGGCATATTCCGCGATCAGCCCCAGATGTCCGGCAACGCCGCGGCCTGGCAATCGCATACACCCGTACACTAGAAAGCGGCGCCCCCTGTTCGTTCCCGCTTTTGCTGTACGGATATGTGCTGCATCGCCTGCTGTTGGATGTCCGCTACCGGCAATATGGCTCATTGTGCGTCAGATTCGGCGGGAATGGCACTGAGCAGAACAGAGCGTATTTCTTCCTCCTCGTTCGCATGGGCAAGAACGGTAACCTGGTCCCACCCGCGCAACTGCGTCGATCCTTTTGGAACAACCAAGCCTCTTCCCCGGGTAATCAAGGTGATCACCGCTCCGGGGGGGAGCGACAAATCCGCGATGGCCGTGCCGATCACGCCTTTAGGCCCGGGAAGATCAACCACTATCAGATCAAAGTCGCTGTCGCTCATGGTCACGAGCTCCAGATTGAATAAAGGCCTGGGCCGCATGGGTCGGATCAGCTTGAGCCATCTCGCAAGCACCCCCATGGTGTTCCCCTGCACCGCAATCGACAAGAGGACGGCAAAAAACACCAGATTGAACACCTCCTGACCAATAGCCATGCCCGCGGCCGCAGGATAGGTGGCCAGAATGATCGGAACCGAGCCCCTGAGCCCTGCCCAGGCTATGAAAACCTTTTCCTTCCATTTCAAGTTCATCCTTATTGTTCCGAGCCCGACTGCAAGCGGACGCGCGATAAAGGTCAAGACCACAAAAAGAACTATTCCTTCAGGCCATAGTTCCGCCCATTGGTGAGGAAAGACCTGAAGCCCCAGCAGCACGAACATACCTACGTTGGCCACTGTAGAGAGTGCTGCTGAAAAATTCGTCACCCCCTGTTTGTGAACAAAAGGTTTATTGCCCATTACATACCCGGCAATGAACACCGCCAGCATCCCGCTGGTCCCGATCGATTCCGCAATTCCGTACACAAAAAGAACGATCCCCAGCGACAAAACATAGTAGTGACCACGGTCTTGAACGCTGAGACGATTGAACAGCCACAGTGATCCGCGCCCCAGCAGCCACCCCACCAATGGCGCAACAGTGAATTTCCAGACAAAGGTTATCCCGGTCATGATCCATG
Organism: Spirochaetota bacterium; assembly: GCA_029548715.1. Classification (GTDB taxonomy): domain Bacteria; phylum Spirochaetota; class JAGLSM01; order JAGLSM01; family JAKPMW01; genus JAKPMW01. The sequence goes on from JAKPMW010000206.1 coordinate 1,251, forward strand.
CCGAATGGGCAGAAGTGAGCACATCGATCGCTGCCACGGTGAGGATAATCGCCATCGGGTCGTTGGTGGCGCTTTCAATTTCGGCAATGGATGTCACTTTTTTCGGCAGAGGCTGCCTCCGAAGAATCGAGAAGATAGCCGCTGCGTCCGTAGACGAGACAATGACCGAGAGCAACAATGCCTTTTCAAGGGGCCAGCCGAGAAGCACGTATAGAACACCAAAGGTTGCGGCCGCTGTCAGGACAACACCCCAAGTGGCCATTCCGCCTGCCGGCAAGGCAACGGCCTTGAAGTCAGACCGCCTGGTAGAAAAGCCTCCATGAAACAGAATGAACACCAAGGCAAGATTGGCTACCCAATTGGCAAATTCGATGTCGTCAAAATACCAGAGATTGAGAACATCGCTCCCAAAAACAATCCCTGCGCACAGGGCAATCAGAATGACCGGGACACTCCATCGATCAAGCCACACCGCTGCCAAAACCACAGCGATCAGAATCAGCGGTCCAATCACATATACAACGTCCATGGGTCGCCTCTCGTTTCTGCGGTTGAGCGCATCACAATATCCCGCCATCATCGAAGTGCCCCGACAGCGGGCATCAGTAAGCGCTGACCCCCGTGCTCGCGCCCGCCTGCAAGTCTTTGTCAGCTATTGCTCAGGAAGGCATCCATGCACTCTGACGGCCTGGTAACAGGCACATCAAAGGGACTTCGCCGCGCTCGCTAAATGCTTGCCGCCGCTCGCAATCGCGTTGCTCTTGCAGGATACTGCACAAGCGATGAACATATCGTCGTGATAGGCCTTCACAGACTGGCTCGAACAATCGGGGTGATTAAAGCATTGTCATAAAACCAAGCATGAAGCTCAAATCAATTGAACGGACTTGCTTTGACAACTCATTCCCAGCTCTCTGATATTCATTAATAATATCAGGCGATACTGCCGGTTCTCCCCTGCCATCCCTCCATGCTTCGAGAACGCATGAAAGCGGTCTCGAAAGGAGCTTTTCTTTGATAACATTTTGTTGTTGCCGGATTTGCCAAAATTCTCTCCCGACGATAATTATCTTGGCGGCAAGTGTATAGGATCAGCAGCCCTTATGGCAAGTCGAAAACAACACCCCATTGACTTGAGCTGGCCCGCTGTGAGAAGCTCCGGTTATGATTAACAAACTCATGTAGATACAAAGGACAGCAGGAAAGGAAGAGAAAACATTGCCCGGCTCACCAGTTTTGCATAGCCCTGAAACGCTTGAGCGGATTGAGTTTCACCGAAATGCAATAGCCCTGCTGCCCGACCCGGGGGACCCAAGGCCGGGCATTGCGGTCTTCATACTGGGCGGCAAAAAGATGGCCGACATCCAGCGGTTCTGCACCTGTTCGCTGTCGAAACACAGCACCTGTGATCACCTGCTTGCCCTGAGCCAAGCAATGAAAGCGGCCCGAAAGAGATGCGCGGGCAGGACCATGGACGAGGAGTTCCGGGCAAGTCCCTGGTACCGCCTGGCCTCGTTCCTGACGGAAGGGACCGGGGATGCAGTGTCAAAGCTCTGCCTGAGCACCTATGGAGCCCGGGACAAAGGAAAGCGGATCGCACTCAAGAACACTGCGGGCACGACCCTCCTGACCTATTTCTCGCAGGGGTCTGACCGCGCGAGGTTTATCGAGCGCGCCAGCCGGGCGCCCGAGCAGTCCGATGCGCTGCTCCCGCACCGGGCCGCTGTCCGCGGGCACCTGGCCCGCCTTACCTTGAGCCCAAGCGAGCGTCTGATGCTCGACCACGGGATACTCTCGCAGCGCCTGGCGATCGAGAACAGCATCTGGTATCTTGCCCTCTATCACGGATATCTGGAGTTCGGAGGCAGCGGGCAGGAGTTCAGGACCGCGATCGAGGAGAAATCAGGAGATTTCCTTCTTTCATGCTGGGCTCCGGAAGACGCCCCTGCCTTCAACCTCCACATCCCGAGACTCAAAGTAAAGGATCTTCTGACAGGCTTTGGGGAGGCGATGCCGAACAGCCCCTTGAGCGCGGTCCATCCCGTGCCCTTGAGATCCATCTTCAGGGTGAGCAGGGATACCGAGCTTGATCTGGCGGTCAGGGAGCAGATCGAGGTGATCCAGGCGGGAGGAGAGGCCAGGTATTACGATCATGAGGACCTTAAGCGCTACCGCTACGGCGATCTCGTGTATGTCCGCGAGCTCAGCATCCTGGCCGAGCTGGAGCGGACGGGCCGGGAGCGTAAATTTCGTGCGCCTGAGCGCCTGGTCCTGAAGAGGGCGCAGGTCAGGCCGTTCCTGGAAGAGATCGACCATGCATTCGAGCAGGGGCTGGTCATGGATGACCGGGCGGAAAGCATGAAGATCTACAAGGCCTGCGACAGGATCAGCATCAGCCCCGAGGCTGTCGAAAAAGACTGGTGCTGGCTCTCCGTAGATTACGGATTCGGGACCCATACCCTCTCACTTGCCGAGATCTTGGAGACCAGGCAACAGGGACAGCGCTATATCGCGGTCCCGGATGGTTGGGTGGATTGCGGCTCTCCGGGTTTGGACGGCATTGGCGGGCTCGTTGCCGGAAACGCCGGGGGCAAAGCGACCGACCGCAAAGGGAGCATACGGCTTTCCCGTCTCGATCTCTTCAAGATCAGCGCCTCGGGCACACGGTCCGTCACGATCACCGGCAGCGGCCCGCACGCATCCGGACTTCGCGATATGCTTGACCTCAAGGCCCCTGGAGACCTGCCCGATCTCTCGGGCATGACCTCAAGGCTCAGGCCCTATCAGGAGCACGGGCTCCAGTGGCTCCGCTTCCTGCAGGAAAACGGGTTCGGGGGGCTCCTGTGCGATGACATGGGTCTTGGAAAAACGCACCAGGTCATGGCGCTCATGATCACGCTGCACAAGGAGGGCAAGGGGCCTTTCCTTGT
>JAKPMW010000170.1 GCA_029548715.1 Spirochaetota bacterium
GCCTTTGGTGAGACAACCTTTATCCTGACCCACATGGTTGACGGTTCGGAACGGGATCTGCGGGATGCTGTCCGGTTTGAAAACGTCTGTTTTGACACATCGATCGTCCTTTCTGGATACGACCGGATCCTTGAAACAAACGAGCCGTCCTGGCGCAATGATGATCTCTTTGTATCCCTTGTCCGCGAACTGGGTGCCAACCGCTTTGTATTCGGCTCGGACCACCCCTGGGGCTCGGCCCGGGCCGATCTCGAGCGGTTTTTGCGCATGCCCCTTGCCGCGAGCGACAAACGCGCCATCCTCGGGGAAAACGCGCGGCGCCTCTTTTTGATTGACGGACAGGGCCAATGAGCGGGCGGGAATCAGGAGAGGAGCGGATCACCCGGCTTGAGGAACGCATCGCCTGGCTTGAACTGACGGTCTCGACCCTGGACACCGCTGTCAGCCGGCAGGAGCGCGAAATACAGCGACTGGCATGCGAGCTGGCGACGTTGCGGGCAAGCGTCGAAAGTCCCCAGGCACGCAACCTGTCAGACCGCCCCCCGCACTGGTGACGCCTGCCCCCTAAAACACCTTCTGGATCGCAAGATGGACCTTTCCATCAAGGACTTCCTTGTGTGAGGGAATTCCGTAATAGACCTTGACTGACCATTCGTGAAAATTGAACTCAAGCCCCTGCCCGACCGAAGTCCGCACCATCAGCCTTCCGTTGCGGGCACCGTTGTCGTACCGGATCGGGATAAACACCGCACTGTCGACAAAGAAGAGGTATTTGATGATATCGCGGTAGACCGCCATCCTGTACTCGCAGCTGAGCATCCAGGCATGCCGGGTGAAGAGTTCGTTTCCATCATATCCACGCAGCATGTATTTGGTCAGATCGTAATCCCGGTAAAACCCCCGTCCGCTGAAGATGTGCATCTCGTTGAAACGGAACATGATGTCATCCAGCTTGCGCTGGAACGTCTTGCGGATATCGATCTGGAGCATGAAGAAATTGTCTTCATGCTCGTGGATAAGGTAGTCCAGCTTGAGGATGGTCAGAAAATGCTTGTCCCTCCGGTACCGCTCCTCGGGATGCCTGAACTCGAACATCAACTGGGCCTGGTAATAGCCAAGCATCTCGTAATTGTCGTTGACAATGGAAGAAGGGGTCTCGCCCGTCTCGAGATCAAACAGCCGGTAGCGATTGTGCATCACGCCGCTGCGGATGCGGAAAAAATCGCCAATCCTGTTTTCCATAAACAGCCCGATGATGAAGTTGTCTTCCCAGTACCGGACATCAATATCGTTGCGGGATTTTTTTTCATGCGTTTTTTCAAGATGGACAAAGGGGCGCAGGTTCTCGCCAAGAAACGAGGGGAAGTAGTAGTCCAGACTGGCCCGGCGCCGGCTGATCTCGAGCCATGAGACACGGGCCTCGGCCGAGACAACGATTTCGTGGTCAAGCCCCCAAAAATCATGATCCCGAAAGGAGATGCGCGGAACAAGGCTGAACTCATCATTGTCCAGTACAAAGCCGAATGAGCGACCCTTCCACGAGTCCGTCATGATATACAGATCGAAGCTACCCTCAAGAGCCTGATTGGCCTTGATCGCATACTTGAGGTCCTTGAGATTGAACTTGCGCCGGATGCGCTCAAGTTCCTGCTCGACAATGATGTGATTGAAAACCTCGCCCTCGGCGATCTGGAGTTCCTGCTTGAAACTGTAAATCGAATAGATATTCCT
>JAKPMW010000172.1 GCA_029548715.1 Spirochaetota bacterium
GGATGCCGCCGCCGGTCATGATCCGGTCCGCTGGCAGGCCATGGCCGATGCGGCCAAAGGCGGCTAAGGTATCACAAATTTGTCATGCGACTCCGGGAGTATTGACCACTGTATTGCACAACTGTGATGGATACTCCCGGAGTCGCACCACTCTTTTGCAATACAGTGCCGGTTGCGCCCTATTCACTCACCCTGTTGGCAAGCTCCTGACCGGCGGCAAACTGCCGGATGCTTTCCAGCGTGGTCCCCGCGATATTGACGAGGGCCTCGCTGGTCAAAAAGGCCTGGTGCGAGGTGATCAGGACATTGTTAAAGGTGAGGAGGCGGGCCAGGACATCATCCGGGATGGTCGTGTCCGACAGGTCCTGGTAAAACACGCCGGCCTCTTCTTCGTACACGTCGAGGCAGGCCCCGCCGATCCGGCGCGCCTTCAATGCTTCGACGAGGGCGGCTGTATCGACCAGTCCGCCCCGGCTGGTGTTGACGATGATCACGTTGGGTTTCATCAGGGCCAGCGAGTGGAAGTTGATCATGTGGTAGGTCTCGTGGTTGAGGGGGGCCAAAAGCGAAATGAAGTCGCTTTCGGCGTAGAGCTGCTCGCGGGGGACATACTCGGCACCAGCCTCGCGTGCCCAGGCTTCGTCGGGAAACTTGTCGCTGACGAGCACCCGGCAGCCAAAGCCCTTGGCGATTCCGGCCAGGATCCGCCCGATCCGGCCTGTCCCGACGATCCCGAAGGTCTTGCCATAGAGGTCAAACCCGACCAGTCCCTGGAGAGAAAAATTCCCCTCGCGGACACGGTTGAAGGCACGATGGATTTTCCGGTTGAGGCAAAGCAGCAGGGCGACTGTGTGTTCGGCTACGGCGTAGGGTGAGTAGGCCGGGACGCGCACGACAGGGATCCCGGCCCGGGCAGCGGCAGCCAGATCGACATTGTTGTAGCCGGCACAGCGCAGGGCGATCAGGCGGACACCCGCCTCCGCGAGCCGGCTGATGCTGGCCTCGCCCACCTCGTCATTGACAAAGACACAGACGGCGTCGTGCCCCTCGGCCAGCCGGGCCGTGTCCGGGTTCAGGCGCATTTCATAATATTTGATTTCGTAACGATCCGGCTCTGCGTCATTGGCTGCCGCAACTGCCTCATCGAAATACTGCCGGTCATATTTTTTTGCGTCAAACAAACCAATCCTGATCTTGTCGCCGGTCATACCCGTTCTCCTGCTGCTTTTTTTATGGTGAACAGCCTCCGGTCGGGCATGCTGCGGCTGTGGCATCTCGACGCTGCCCCCGGGGCGGTTTTCAGTATACAATAGAGGAGTGCACAAGCACCATGTGATTTCTTTCAGAGGCATGTGCGATGCCGCGCTTTTTTGTGGGGGCCGTTTTTTATGTAAAAAACGGCCCCCACACCCCCAAAAAACCCGCCCGGAGTGAGACATTCCCCTTCGGGGACTTCGCCTTGTCTCAACCCTTCGCTGGTGGACTTCCTGTCCGCTCAGGGCGGGCTCATCCTTGTGCCCTGCCGGGCTCCTGTCAGCACATCCTGTGCTGAGCAACTGCACTTTCAGCCAACAAGGGCATGCCCTCCCTTAAAGGACAGAGGCTTATTTAGAAGACCATTTCAGGCTGTATACAGCGGGGAAGATCCGGTGACAGTTTGATAGAAAAAATAGTATGCAAGATTGCGAAATTTCCATAGCTTATGGAAAAGAGATGAAAGGTGTTTAGTGTGAGAAAATATATTTTCATAGCGTTTATGGGTATAGTGGTGGCCTGTTCCAGTGCCGGCGACATTGTTTTTACTCCTTGCGCGGAAACAAATGCTTCCGGGAAGCCGGAATTTGTTCCAGGGAGTGTTCTGGTGCAGTTCAGGTGCAAACAGGATATCAAGATGACAATACAACAGCGGGCGAGGGTCAATCGGGCTGGTGCGATGGTTGTACCAAAGGTTACGGTTCTTGAAATGGATGCTGGTTTGATCGACCAGGAAGGCACATCCAGGCAGGATTCACCAGACAGGGGCGAGCTTGTGCTTGCTGAGTATGGAGATCTGTCGCCGGAAGAAACACTGGCTGTAATACGTGAGTTGAGCAATGAAACAAATGTTGTATACGCCGAGCCGGATTATTATTACGACTACTACTATATTCCGAACGAATTGACTCAGATGGGCCATGCGTTGACGAATTTGCATATCATCAGGGCGCCGCAGGCATGGGATGTGACAACCGGGGCAAGTTCGGTAGTTGTTGGTGTTATTGATGACGGGGTGGATTATACCCATCCTGACCTGCGAAATAATATCGTGCAAGGGTATGATTTTGGAAGTAACGACTGGGATCCGATGCCATGTGAAGGAGACAGTCATGGGACACATATCGCCGGGATTATTGCGGCTCAGGGAAACAATCTGCTTGGGTCTGTTGGTGTTGCCTGGAATGCCCGGGTTATGCCACTTAGAAAAGGAAAAGCAGGGGAGGATAGTAGAGTTACCGCATCGAAATTTTCACAGTGTGTGACACATGCGATAAAAAACGGTATCAAGATTATTAATTGTAGTTGGGGAAGTAAAAATGCCAGCCAGACAATGTATAACACGATCAAGTTGGGGATGGTGTACAATGTCCTGTTTGTCATAGCGGCTGGAAACAAGACGGTGGGTGATACCGAGCGACAGTATCCGGCCAGTCATGGGCTGGACAATATCATATCCGTTGCGTGGTCAGAAAACAATGATGAGCTTTCCCCTCATTCCTGTTTTGGGATCCCCCATGTTGATATAGCTGCACCTGGGCAGTGGATTTATTCAACAGTTCGCAATGGGTTGTACGATTATAAGCGAGGAACTTCGATGGCGGCACCGCAGGTTGCTGGAGCGGCCGCACTCGTCAAATCCCTGCATCCTGACTGGAGTTTTCGGCAGATCAAGGCAGCGATTCTCGACAATGCTGACAGGGTTCCGGCGTTACAGGGCAGGGTCGTGTCCGGTGGTCGATTAAATTTGTTTCATGCTCTTG
>JAKPMW010000176.1 GCA_029548715.1 Spirochaetota bacterium
GGTGCTTGGCACAGGTCCCTGTGATCCGGCAGGGCAGGATCTTGCCGTGCTCGGTGATGAAGCGGCGCAGGAGCTCGGTGTTTTTGTAGTCGATTTCCTTGATCTTTTTTGAACAGAAGAAACAGACTTTCTTGCGGAAAAACTTCTTCTTTCCGTCACCGCGGCCACGGTCACCACCGCGGTCTCCGCCGCGGTCACCACCACGATCGCTGCGCTCAAAGCGCTGGGGGGCTCCGGATTCATTGCTGCTTGCTGCTGTATCGCGTTCTTCCATAAATGGGTATCTCCTTTGGATTAATCAGGTGCATTCCGTTAAAACGGAACATCGTTTTCTTCCATGGGTGAATCATCAAAGCCGTGTCCCGGGTATTCATCGATGGGCACGTCCTGCGATTCGGACCATGGGGCCGCCTGGCGTTGTCCGCCCTGGCCTGACGCCGGTGGCTGGGCCGCCGGTGTGCGGGGGGCGTAGCCCGGGGCCGGTTCATACTCGCCGGGTCCATAGGCATTGTCGTACTGGGCATTGCCTTCACTGCGGGCCCCGATCAGGATGACGCTTGAAGCCGAGACCTCGACAATGTTGCGCTGCATCCCGTCCTGGCCGGTGTAGCGCCGCTGGGTAAGGCGACCCTCGATAGCCACCTTCTGCCCCTTTTTGAGACGGGGGGCCACGGCTTCGGCGAGTTTGCCCCAGTAGACCACGTCAAAAAATTCGGCGACTTCCTTCATCTGGCCGCTGGCGTCCTTGAACGAGCGGTTCATCGCAATCGAGAAGGTAAGGCGGGCGTTCCCGGTCGAGGCGTACTTAAGCTCGGCATCCCGTGTCAGGTTGCCGCCGACAAGAACAATGTGGTTGATCGTGAACGCCATGGTGACTTACGCCTCGCGCCGGACGATCAGGTGGCGGAGGAGACTCTCCTTGATGCCCAGTTCCTTGCGGATACCTGAAACGGCCTGCTGATCGAGTGAAAAGCGGAAGAGGTAGTAGTGTCCCTCACTGCGCTTGTTGATGAGGTAGGCCAGTCTCTTGAGGCCGAGGTCCTCGCGGGTGACATCCGAGGCTCCGCCTTCCTGGAGGATGGCTTCAACCATTCCGGTTGTTTCCCCTTCGCCCGAAAGCTTGGGGTCAAAAATGCACATCATTTCGTACGTCTGCATTGTTCCTCCCTGTGGAGTGTGAGTTGGTACATCCCCGTGCCCTGTTGCCGGGGATAGAGAGTTGTCCCCCAAAGCTACGGACAGAGTAAGGCTGGAGTCAAATTCTACAATTCTCCGGGGTCAACCATGTTCACAGGTTTGCGATCGGTCTCCCGGACATGCGTCCCCCAATTCGCAATGCCCGGATGATACGTGCGTTCACTGTCTTCGGCGAAAGCCTGCACAGCCGGTGCTGCAATTTTGTTACATTCTATATGCTATGGGAAAGCTGATGCGGGTGTATGATGCGCTCATGGATCTGTATGGACCACAGGGCTGGTGGCCGCTCGGCCCCTCTGTCCGCTATCACAGGGGCGAGTACCGCCAGCCGGCGACCCCCCAGGCGGTGTTTGAGGTCTATGTCGGGGCCATTCTCACACAAAACAGCACCTGGAGCGGGGCCTGCCAGGCCATGACGCGTCTTTGGGCCCTCAAGGCCATGACTCCCCGGGGGATCCTGGCCCTGGCCGACGAGGTGCTGCAGGAGGCGGTTCGCCCGGCACGGTACCTCAGGCAGAAAGCGGGCTATTTACGCGATGTTTCTTCCTTTTACTTGCACCTTAAGGGGCGAGTCCCCTCACGGGATGAGTTGCTGGCCGTGCGCGGGATCGGGAAAGAAACGGCGGATTCCATTCTTCTCTATGCACACCATGTCCCTGTTTTTGTGGTTGATGCCTATACCCGGCGGATACTGGTGGCACTTGGACGGATTGGTGGAGACGAGGAGTACGATATGATCAGGTCCATGTTCGAAAAGGAACTGCCAGGGGACGAGATTGTGTATAACGAGTATCACGCCCTTCTGGTCGAGCATGCCCGCAGGTATTACAGCAGGAAGCCGTACGGTGCCGGTGATCCCCTGATCCGGAAATTCAGGACAAGACGTGTGGCACGGAAGGACGCAGAGTGAGAGAGACGAGTCAGTTACCCGGAATCAGCGACATGGCAGTCTACCTGCCCCGGTATTCCATCGAATCATCCGAGATTGTGACTGCCCGGACGAAGGAGGATGCCGCCAATGGTGAGCGTCTCGTGCGGGCCCTGGAGTATACCGGACAACGCAGCATCCGTTTTACCGACGGGTATGAGGACAGTGCCACGATGGCCGCCGAGGCCGCACGCAGGCTTGTCCGGCAGCGTCCCGAGGCCCTGGACGGGCTGCGCTATC
>JAKPMW010000202.1 GCA_029548715.1 Spirochaetota bacterium
CCTTGTTGATGAACAGATTGTTGTCCACAATCCGGTGCGAACAGATCCCGAAGGCGCGCAGGCGGACCATGCCAAATTCCTTGTCGCGGAAAAGAATCGGCTGGTCGGTTCCCCATCCCTCATTGAGGAAGGGCTGCTTGCTGACAAAGTAGAGCTCGGCCTTGAACGGGGATTCCCCGCCTGTTGTCACCAGCGAAAAGAGCTTGGTGATCAGGGGCAGGTTGGCCGTTGTGATCTGGTGCCGGCCCGGTCCGAGGGTGTCCAGCATCTGGCCGTCACGGAAAAACACCGCCTCCTGGCTTTCCCTGACGACAACATAGGTTCCCATCTTGAATTCGCCGGAGCCTGCCTCTGGCAAGCGTTGTGCCATGACATTTCCGGACTCGTCAAAATACTCCAGTACGCCTGATGTGAGTGCCATCTGGACTTATCCCTCCGCCTTGTTGAGAATGAGATTTTCGCGCTCGTTGTAATTGACATCAGCCTGGGCCACAAGGTCCGTCAGGGACTTGAGTGCGGCCACGAGCTTTTCATCATCGGAAACCGCCGCCTGGGCGGCCCGGATCAGTTGTTCAATCTCTGCCACAAGATCGATCAACGAATTATCGAACTCATACATGCGATCCAGGAGATCCTTGTCTACATCCACAGCCGCGAACCAGCCGGTATAGCCCCGGTCGGCATACTTGATCCGGTCACGCAGCTTCTCGAGTTTTTTGAGGGGTCTGTCCACATGATCCAGCAGCTTGATCTTCATCGAGCGGGTCATCTCGTCAATCAAATCCTTGAGATAGCCCATACTCGTCTGAATTTTCCCGGCCAGCCAGTCGCGCAGAAGCTTGTCGCCCTCCTGCCTGATCAGTTTTTCTTTGTACCCGGAATACCCCGGTATCAGCTTGCCGACTTTTTCAAGGAAAGAACGCTCGTCCTTGACTCTTTTGCGAAGATCTTCCATATGATGTTTCCAACCTCCTTGCTTTCAACGGCCCCGACCAGACTGCAGGGCGGTCACCGCACTCCTGCCTCACTATAGCACACCATGCAACCCCTCACAAGAAGATCTGTCCCAGGAGCATGGCATCCGGGTCCTTCTGCAGCGACAAAAAGACAATACACAAAAAGGAGTATATTGAACAGCATGCACAACGGGGGAACAGCCATGCTGCCTGAAGGGCTTGTTACGGGCCGGCGGATTCTGGTTGTGGGGCACTCGTTTCTCGGAGATGCCCTGATGACAACGCCCTTCATCAGGGCGCTCGCGGACTCAGGACCGGAAGCACTCGGCATCCTGGCAGCGGGTCACGGCCTGGATGTCTACAGCCGGCTGCCATTTGCTCACAACCTCCACGATCGAAACGACCCCTCCATGGTCCGCCGGATCAGGCAGACCGGGTATGACCTGGCCTTCGTCCTCAAGGATGATCTTTCCTCCGCCCTGGCCGTCTGGCGTTGTGCAATCAGGGAGCGCAGGGGCTTTGCCCGGGAATGTTCTTCCCTCTTTCTGACCCGGGCGGTTCGTCCGTCAAATACCCCTGTGCATGGGGCCGCACGCCATTTTTCGCTGGCAGGCATCCCGCCCCCGCCAGACCTGAAAACAGAGTACCACCTGCGGGCGGAAGAACGGGCCCGCGCCTCGGTATTGCTGGCGGAGGTTGGCACCCCATACATT
>JAKPMW010000238.1 GCA_029548715.1 Spirochaetota bacterium
CCTGACAAGGGTATTGAGAGACTCGGTTACCCCGGGTCCCCATGCGGATGCCGTGAGGGCCTGCGAGGACAGGAGCAGGGTCCCATTGGATGCCGAAGTATCCCTGCCCAGCGAATCAATGACAGCCAGCATCTCGAAACCACTGACAAAGACTCGTCCGGCTGTGCCTGCTCCGGTAGCCAGGGGCGATGCCGAAAAGAGACCAACCCTCCTGTACCTGGCATTGCAGGGCAGGCTGACAGCATCCAGCAGGGCGTGCGCCGTATCATTGCCCGGGGTATTGGTGTAGAGGGCGGGATTTCCGAGGCGGGCGAGCTGCATTGTGCGGATGGCGGGGTGAGAGACATTTTCGAGCCGCGTAGCAGCGATCAGAAGAGGCGAAGCGATCTCGACTGGTGCACCAGTCCGGGGACTGAAGAATGCGCTTGCAAGATTGCTCTTGATCGACTGGACAGGCTGTATCTCCTCGGGAAAGGCAAGGTGCGGAGAGATGAAGGTAATGTCGGGATGGAGCCCGATATCCGGGGGATCCGTATCCTGATTCATGTTGGTCTTCATGCTCCGGGCCAGAAAGAATCCGCCAGGGAGGGCGGCCAGGATTACTGAATCCATCCTGGCGGCCAGCCGGCCAGCTGAATACTGGATTTTCCTGCTGCCGGGCGCTACCCCGAAGATCCACTCCCTCTCAACGCGTGCTGCCATTCCGTTTGATGCGGGTATGACACGCTGGAGTTCGGGCGTGGTGCTGTCAAGGACCGGGCGGTAGGCGCGCGGAGAGTACAGGCGGGCATTGAGGGTGGTGAGTTTCAGGTCCCGTGGGCGTACACGCAGGGAGATTGAGAGGGAACGCAGGGTGGTTGCTTCGTCCAGGATGGATTCATCGGGTTTGTAGATGATCCGCAGGGTCTGGACGGGTGCTCTTCGGGAAAGCAAAACGCCAAGTGCTGCTGGTGTATTGGTAATGACGTTTTCACAGATAAAGGCCCAGTTGGGCAGGACGAAATCCGCCGCATTGTCGGAGACATAGCGCAGCGGATCCTCCCGTTTTTCACCCGGTCGTTCGTCACCAAGCCTGAGTCCTGCAATTGCCGTCCTGGGCTGCTGCTTGAGCAGGGTATAGAAGCGTTCAGAGCTGAAATCCTTGCTGGCCGCCGGGGAATAGTCCGAAAAGTGCAGGATAATACTGTTTGCGTCCGGGTTTCCGGTTGCAGAGGCGAGCGCTGAGAGGAGCATGGAATTTTTGGGAGCCCAAGTTCCGCTGAGGTTGGCCAGTCCCTGGAGATCGGTCTGTGAGACCGGTCTGGCTGCGGTATGAAGCAGAGGCCGTCCCTGATCCCAGGTCCAGACGGAGCAGAGGGTTTCAGGCTCGTTTTCCTGCTTTTTCAGTATGGCCGAAGAGACCACTCCCAGCAGGTCGCGCAGTCGTGACTTCTGGACGTCTGTCAGAGGTCTGGAAAAATCCAGCAGAATCAGGATCTGCGGGGTTTGCCACTCAAATTCGAAGCGGTATTGTCCGGGAGAAACACGGACTCCGTGGTCAACAAGGTCGATATCGTTTCCGCGAATCAGCCGGTCTGGATGCAGAAAGGGGGCAATCGCGCCCAGCGGACCGGCTTCAA
>JAKPMW010000289.1 GCA_029548715.1 Spirochaetota bacterium
GTCCCCCGCCCCGGCTCGCTTGCTACACTGATCCTGCCCCCGTTTTGGGCGACCAGATCCCGCACCATGGCCAGTCCCAGGCCGGTCCCCTTGCCTTCTTCCTTGGTTGTATAAAACGGCTCGAATATCTTTTCAAGAATCTCCCCAGGAATCCCGCATCCCTCGTCAGCAACCGAAACCCGGACCCATTTTTCTCCTGACTCGGCAACAAATCCTTCGCTGGCAAAACGGACAGACCCACCCTCCGGCATGGCATCCCGGGCATTGACAAAGAGGTTCATAACAATCTGCCCCAGCTGGGCACGATCCAGACAGACATCCGGCAATCCACTCCCCCGCTGCCTGCGGATAATCACGGACGGTCCCCCAAGCCGCTCAAGGAGGGGCGTGATCTCGTCAATGACATCATCAAGCTGGCAGGCTTCCTTCCGGACCTCGTGCTGTCTTCCCCAGGACAGGATCTCCCGGACCAGGTCCCCCGCCCTTCTGCTTGCCGATTCAAGTTGCAGGACAAGCTCCATCTCATCCTGACGGCTGGAGCATGATGTCTTGAGCATCTCGATCAGGGAATACATGACATGCAGGATATTGTTGAAATCGTGGGCGACACCGCTGGACATCCGCCCAAGGGCATCCATCTTCTGCATCTGCAAGAGTCCACGCTCAAGGGAAAGCCGCTCCTCGGAGAGGTGGTGGATCCGCTCGGCCATCCGGGTAAGGGCAGACGCAATCCGGCAGATTTCCTCATACTGCCATGCCCGCCCCGTCCAGGTGTCCGGTTTTTCAAGAGTAACACCCTCAAGACCGGCAACCATCCTGTTGATCTCTGCCGCGAACTGGCGGGTCCCCAGCCAGACAACCAGAAAGACGATCAGGCACAACCCCAGAAACAGGAGCCGCCCGCTGGTATTGACCGAGCGGATATCGGCCAGACGAAACTCATCGGGAACCAGTCGAACCAGAAGAAACCCGTCCCGACTTTGCCCGCACCAGGAAAACCATGTCTTTCCGTCAAATTCGATTTTTCTCCGGATCACTTTTTCGCCCGGGGGCGGTGTGCCCACAAGAGCGGCCAGGGGTGACCTGTTCCAGTCTGCCAGTATGGGCAGGGCATGGGCTCCACGGGCCGTTGAAAGAAGCACCCTCCCGGAAGGAGCATGGACAAGCCAGGTTTCAACCCCCTCTCCCACTGTCTGTCTGCGGATGTACCCGGCCATTCCCAGGACACCCCAGTCTGTCGTGGTTACCCCGATGATACGGCCCAGCCTGTCATACATCAGGGCACTGGTTGTGATCATGTATCGCTCGGCACCGACCCGGTCCTCATAGGGTGCGCTCCACCAGACGTGCCCTCCCCGAGGGGAAGCCCGGTCCCAGTCAAGCGGCAGGGCCGCAGTGTACCAGTCCCGCCGATGATAATCGTAGTCCGGAGTATCATACTCTTCGGTGTAGACGAGATTGCCGCCATCATGGTAGGCATAGGGCCCATACCAGCGCCTGTTGTGGAAAAAGGCATACGGTTCGAACCAGAGCCCACCCCCCAGTGCCTCGGGCAGGGAACGCATACTGTCCAGGACGAAGCGCTGTACAATGTCGTGCGCTGCCCTTGGCTGCAATGCCAGGCGAGCCTCATACAGGGCCGTGGCCCCTGCGGCCAGACGCAGGGCACTCTGCTGCATGAATGCGGTCTGCCTGTCAAGCTGCTCGACGAAGTGGGTAAAAATCACCGTCTGCTCGCTGTCCTTGACAGCCAGGACCATGTCTCCCTTGGCTTCCTGATACACATACAGTACGGCAAAAAACACGAGGCAGACCGCCATCAGGATGATGATGCGGCTTTTGATGGTCAGCATCTTCACCCCCACAGGCTGGTATCTGCAAACGAGTATACACTTTTGCAGAAAAAGCGCAAGGGCAGTGCAGCAACCTTTTCAGGGCCGAAACACTCGTGCCTATCTCACAATGTTTACAATATCAAAAAACATGACAAAGACGAAGAGTGACATGAGGATGATAATCCCCGTCATCTGGATGCGCCTCAGTACCGCAAACGAGAATCTCCTGCGCCGGATCATTTCGATGAGAGTCAGGACCACATGCCCGCCATCCGCTGCCGGAATGGGGAGGAGATTGAAAAAACCCAGCGCAATCGAGATCATGGCCAGAAAGGTCAGATACCCCGAGGCCGAACTCTCCTTCATGACCTGTCCGGAAAAATGCACGATCCGCAGGGGACCGGCGACGGCCTTGCCTGCATCGACTTCCTTGCGGAAAAGCAGGGCAATCCCCTCGACGATCCGCACAATGTTCTGGCCAAAAAGGGAAAACGAATTCACCAGGGCATCCCCGGGAGGCAGCCCTTCCTTGACATACTCACGCAACTCGGGTTCGGCCGGAACAAACCCGAGGATCCAGGCCCCATTTTTCTGGACGGCAGCAGCCTTCCCACGCAGGGTCTTGTCCCCTCGCAGCCAGACAATCTCAACCGCCCGGTCCCGGGTGGCTGCGATCCTGGCCTTGAGTGCATGCAGCGAATCCACGTTTTTCCCGTCCCATGAAATGATGCGGTCGCCCCTGGCCAGACCGAGCCGGGCCGAGGGCGTCCCGGGTTCAACCTCACGGACAACGGCACTGTAAAACGGATACACCCCGGCAAACCCCATCCCGTCACTCCTGATGGATGTTCGCACCGGATAGCGAAGCAGGTTTGTTCCCCGCTGGACCTCAATGGTAACCGTGCGGTCCGGCCTGACCGCGATCTCTTCCTGCAGTTTGCGGAAATCAGGCGTCGGGACCCCGTCCACAGACAGGATCTTGTCACCCGTCTTCAACCCGGCCGCTGCAGCCGGAAAAACCGACTCCCCAGGGGCGATGACCGTGTCCGCCACTGTGACAGTGGTGTCCGATGAGGTGTAACCAAATCCTGTCAGGGAGAGTATGAAGAAAATCAGGATGGCAAGCGCAAAATTGAACACAACACCTGCACTGACCGTGACCAGACGGGCCCAGGCCGGCCTCTCGTAAAACTCGTCCGGCTCACCCTTTTTGTCATCCGAGAGGTCCTCACCTTCACCGGCAAAGCGGCAATACCCGCCCACCGGAATCCAGCCAATCTTGTACAGGGTCCCTCCGCGTTCAAACGATACGATCCCGCGCCCAAACCCGATGGAAAAGGTGGTCACCCGGATGCCTACCGCCTTTCCGGCGATAAAATGCCCGAGCTCGTGGACAAATACGAGAATCCCGAGGGTGACCAGACCATACACGATCGTAAGTACCGTATCCATCAATCCATCCATTTCTCAGAGTGTCCGCACTCAGCCGCACACAGGTGCAGGCAGGAATCAGGCGGCACCAGCCAGCAATATCGTCAAACCAAGCACCAGGGGAGACACCACCATCTGGGCGTCAAACACATCCAATAACCCGCCATGCCCGGGCACAAGTCTCCCCGAATCCTTAGTCCCGAGCGAGCGCTTCAGCACACTCTCGGCCAGGTCACCTACCTGTCCTGCAATGCTGAATATCAGGGCCAGGGCAAGAAATTCGGGCCACTGCATCATGGCCCACCCACTGTACGCGACAGGAAAGGCGATTTTGAGGAGGGCAGCCGCGAGCACACCAAAGACGGCGCCGCCAATGGTACCCTCGACCGTCTTGTTGGGACTCGCCGCCAGTCCCAGACGATGTCGTCCCAGGATTTTACCGGTAAAGAGGGCAAACGAGTCCGTCACCCAGACCACAACAAAGGCCAGGAGGACAAGC
>JAKPMW010000313.1 GCA_029548715.1 Spirochaetota bacterium
GACGCTAACGGAAACCTGAAAAAAGCCACGGGCCGCTGGCAGCGCGCCGGCCGAACCATCACCCTGACCTTTACCCGCATCGCCGCCGGAATGAACATCAACCCGGGTGCACAGCGAAGCCTCTACCTCTACCGGCACGAACAGGCCAGCGCCCTCGCCAGCGAGTATACAACGATTTCAGGCGGACTCAAAAAGACAACCGTGCTGTACAAAAAAGCCGCCAGTGAAGGATGCAGCATGTAATGCAGTCAGTGCGCTTGCGGCTGATTCTTTTTGGGGAACAGTCTCAGGACCCACCATGCACGGCAGCACTCACAACATGAGGTGTACACGCAAATCCGGGAATCCCTGCAAACAGCCCTGTACGGGGCGCAGGACTTCCCGGATTCTCTCGTCTCTGAATGCCGTTACCAGCTCCCGATGCGCGGCTGGGCTTCGGGGGTTCCTATCGTGGCAGTATCAATGGCATACTGGATCAGGGCATCCGCGGTAGTCATGCCGGCGTAGACCGGACCGCTCTCAAACGAAAAACTGGTCGTACTGGCAAGATAGGTACTCAGCGCCACCTTGTGCGGCCCGGATCCCAATTCGGTCCCGGCATAGTCCGTCAGACGATACGGCGAGTACGATTTGTTGATCTTGATTCCTGAAACCTGAAGATCCGATCGGGCGGCACACAAGGCCTGCAACTGGCTGAGTGTCATCATGTAGGTCACAAGCTCGTTCCCGAAAGGATCCAGCTCGAAGATCTGCTTGCGCGAAAGCGGCCCGGCCGGAAGCGAGCTGACCCGGATCCCGCCATTGTTCTGAAACGCCGCCACAGCTCCCGTAACATGCCGCTGCCCGTCGGTCATAAAACTCCCGAGCAAGCTTTGCCCCGACAGGGTGACCGAAAGCGTGGCTATCTGGGCATCCATAAAGGGATTGGTCATGTACCCGTCCACCAGGGTGCGAACAGCACTATCTTCACCGGCAATCCCGGCCACCGGCACAAGGGTGCTGGACTTTTCTGTCACCTGGCCATTGACAAAGCGCAGGCGGACGACACCCAGGTACGCCAGCTTGGTCCCGGTCTGCGCAATGAGCGGGGTCCCACTGACACCGCTCCCTCCCTCAATCACGGAATGCGAATGACCACCCAGGATCACGTCCAGCCAGGAACAGCTTGTTGCCAGACTATTGTCCGTACCGGCCCCGATATGGGTCAACCCGATGACAGCCCGGTTTTGCCGGGGAAGTGCCGCAAAGCCTGAAGCCACCGTAATCGGATCGGAAAAGGTCAGTCCGAGGACCTTGTCCGGATGTGTTGAGGGGATCCCCTGCGAGTTCCGCTCGGTCAGGCCCAAAAAGACGAGTTCCATCCCGCCCGGGAAGTTCGTGGCAAAGGTCGCGACCGGCTGCTGCAAAACCCCGCCACTGACCGTAATATTTGCCGAAATCCAGCGCATCGACGTCTGGCTCATCCTGGCATTCAGCTCGGCCTGCCCGTAATCAAACTCATGATTCCCGATCGCACTCAGTCTGAATCCGCTTTGGTACATGACATCGATCATGGGATATCCCGGAGGCGTGTACTGGTCCACATAGGGATTGCCCGAAAACCCGTCGCCGGCCGATACGACCATCACGTTGGCATTGGTCGCCTGATACTGCTTGATCAGCCAGGCGATCTTCGGATACCCGTCCAGTGATCCATGCATGTCGTTGACGTGGAAGACAAAGACCACCCCGCTGGCAGGCCCGGTGGAGCTTGATGAAGCCGGTTGACTGGAGTGGGTTGACGACACGGAAGCGGAGGAGGATTGCGAATGCCCGGATGAGACTGGGATGGATACCGACGAGCTTGATGAAAAGAATCCGGCTGCGAACTCGGTAATACCTGATCGGTACCGGGCCCGATCTCATCCCCTGAACACGAAACAATGCCACTCGCAAGGGCAATACCCAATATCACTACCACGACTGTCTGTTTCATCAGCTCGGACTTCTCCCGGATTATTTGCACCTGACAGCAGCGGCCAGCGGTGTACTATAATGATACTGCCATCCCCTCAATCAAGGGAGACATCCAGCATAACCGGATAGTGGTCAGAAATTCGCGGGGTTACACCCTTCATCAATATTGTAACCGAATCCGGCAGGTATCTGGCGTACATGGCCGGAGAGAGAATCATGTGATCCAGGATCGCATCCGGAAAGGCATTTGAAGACGGCCAGGATGGCGAGCGCCAGGTGTAGCCGCCCGGCAGGGGCAGGTGGACAAGATTGACTGCGATAAAGTCATTGGCGGTATTGGCAGGATTGTCCGACTTCATGGTCAGATAGCCGATCGTTCCGGCATCAACAAATTCTATTGCAGGCGTGATCGTATTCATGTCCCCGCAGATCACGATCCACTCACTCTCCTCCGCATGATTTGACTTGATATACTCTTCCAATGCATGTGCCTGGGCCCGTCTGCGCTGGCGGTCACTCTCCGTATCGGCAGCCTTGAGATGGGCCCCATAGACCCAGAGACTGCGCGATCCGACCTGGATATTCACCCGGGCTATGTAGCGGGGCGCACTGACAGTGTTGCCTGAGACAGGATCCTGGTAAGACCCGCGCACCACCTGGTCAAAACGGGTAATCGCAAAGCGGCTCCAGACCGAGATCTCGTCCTCAAGCTCATTGTCCTCGTTCGGATCGGTTGTATTGGATGTTGTCATGCGCCATGTCATCGTGACGCCCCGGGCAGCGAGCGCCTGCGAAAAACAGGGCGCGTCATACGGCTCCGTCTCGGAAAGAACCAGCAGATCAATCCCGTTGGTCGCCACAATATCCGCAACCGTCCCCCAGGTCCCGCTGCCCGAAGTCGCATCACTCTTGAAATCCTCGGCGTTAAAAAAAGCTATCCGCACTGTCTGGCTGGGACTGACCGACTCGGCACATGCTGCTGCCCCCAGACAATACAGCAACCCGCCGACAATAAGAACACACACTCGCGACATGCTTCCTCCAGAATATCCCGGCCACTGCCCCACCATTATTCTCAACCACCCAGACCCTGTTTTGCAAGCATGGACGTGAATTTACAATCCCGGATTAAAAGGCAGATATAACTTTTTTAGGCACTCATAACAAAATTAGGCATGACATGCAATCCGGGATTAAAAGCCGTGCCTGATACCCCATCGCCAGATTTCTTCCGATTTTCTTTTTTGCATGCTTCTGCGACGCAGCCTGGGCCAACTTCGGGCATACCAGGATCAGCCCCAGCAAGAGAAAACCCGCAAGTCGCTGCGGGTTTTCTCTTGCTGTCACCGGATTGCTCACTGAGCGTTGATCAACTGGCTCCAGAGCGTATTGCGGTAGTTCTTGTGCGAGTTCCATGATTCATCAATCAGGCCCCGATACTTCTTGCGGGCTTCTTTTTCAGAGCCCCCCCTGACGAAGTAGTTTTCAACCTCATCATCGTCGTAGACCTTTTTCCACTTTGCATCAATGTCCCGCAGGAGGTCGTTCCATTCGTCACGCAGCATCATCTCGCGGAGCCTGCGAGTCTGTGCGACTGTCTCTCCCTCGATTCCACGGATCTCCTTGCGGGCTTCGAGGTAGAACTCGCGGACGGCCTCATTGGTCCCGTCCAGCATCTTGCGCCGCTGCCCGTTGGCATAGCGAGGGACACATTCCTTCATGCACTTGTTTTTTGAATGACCCGAGTGCTTGACACTCGTCTTGACATCGTGCGCCATCTGACCGGCTTCACGGGCAGCCCGCATGGCCACCTGCTTGCCCTTGTTGCCGGCGGCTTTGGCAGCATTCCCGACGGCACGATAGGCCGCCTTGAACTCGTCACCGGCCAGATCAACAATCTTGTCAATGATCGAATCAACCAGTTTATCCGGATTGAACGAACCTGACAGGGTAAAGTTGACCCGCTTGCCAAACACGGTCAGGTCACAGGCGACACCACCACCAAACTCCGAACGCATGGCCTTGAGATCAATGGCAATCCGGCGCAGATTGAGTGTGGAGGTGATCCGGTTGACAAGAACCTTGAGAGCCTTGTGCCCACGTACCTTGTCCAGCAGGAGTTGCCGCATCGAGTTGTTCATCTCGACCGAGAGGATCAGGCCATCATCAAAATTTGCGGTAAAATCAATTTTGCCATTAAGGGCTTTCGAGAGGCGGGCCTCGCCCTTGAGTGCAAAACCCTGACTGATTTCGAGCTCTCCAACCTTCCCCCCGTTGGGCGAAAAGAGGACCTCCACATCATGCAGGGCAAGATCTCCCGGGATAACATTCGGCATCCGCTTGCCGAAAGCGCGGGTGACGATATTGGCGAGATCGTTGAAACTGAGCTTGTTGATCTTGGCCTGAAAGGCCAGTTGTCCTTCGGTTGGAGAAAAGTCCACCAGGGCCCCGAAAACAAGATCCAGGACCTTTGCTGTCTCGATCCCGAACCCGAGTTTGGTCGGGGTGGGAGAGCCGGGTATCCAGCCGATCTCAAATGCTGCATTCTCGAAAACAACACCTTCACGATTTCTGAAAACGCGTGAGAGGCCAAGGGGGTTGACCCAGCGGTCCGTCATGGTACCGGCCAGCGTCAGCTCCTGGGACACAAGATTGTATGAAAACTCGGTCAGGGTGGAGAGAGGCTTGTCCCACTGGGTAGGCTGAACCTTGACAGCCGCCTGGACAGACACCACGGGGGTGACGTCCAGATTGATCAGCTTCTTTTTCTTCTTCGCCTCTTCGCTGATTTTTGGCTCATCATCCCCGGCCAGCTCAACACCGACATCAAGGGCAAGCGAGAGTCGTTCGACCAGCAGTCTTGTGCCAAGTTTGGGAATCAAAAGCAGGTTGAGGTCACGCCGGGCGAACATGAGATCGCCCCGCAGGGAGAGACCCCCGGGCGCAACCTGGGCTGTGACCTCGATAAACGGTGCCTGTATGTTGAACAGGCGGACAATGGGTTTGAGATGCTTGCGGGTGTCAATGCGTGAAACGATTGAAAGGCCTTCGCCATTCAGCTTGAGAGTTACATTCTCAAGCCCGATCCGTCTGAGGACGGAATACCCGGGAAAACGTGCGAGTGCCTCTGTCTGAACTTTTGATTCGAGATTGAGGGGCGCAATGGTCCCCTGGAAGGAAAAGCTTCCAAGCTGGGGAAGAGCGACCAACCAGTTTTGTCCCTGCTGCGTGACCTGAAGGGAGCCGAAACGCTTGACAGAGACCTGCTGGGCCGAGGCGGGCAATATTGAGAAAACAAGGACGGACAAGGCAAGCAGAATAGTTCGTTTGTACAGCATGATTCCTCCTGGTTTTTTGGATGCACAGCCCGACACACCGACTGCCCTTCTGTAACAAATGGCAGAAAGTGAAACGCATTGTTTTCAGGTTGCAAACATGGTAAACACAACAGCCGGGAGATTGTTACCGGATCGGCGAAAAAAAACAAAAAACATCAGAAGAAAAACAAGACGGGATATTCACGCCGAACTCAGCATCATGAATATCCCGTCACACCCTGACACAACGGATCAATCGATTGTAAAATATTTTGCCTGCGGATGATGAACGATAAAGGCACTCGTTGTCTGTTCCGGCATCATCTGGAAGTTTTCGCTTTCCGTTACACCGATTGCATCTGCACCAACCAGCCTGAGCAGGGTGCTGTTTTCAGCAAGATCGGGGCAGGCCGGATAGCCGAAGGAGTAGCGGCTGCCACGGTACCTCTGTACCACAAAGTCCTCGATACCGGCCCCGTCTTCGCCGTCAATCCCGAGATCACGGCGGATCTGGCGATGCCAGAACTCGGCGAGCGCTTCGGCGCTCTCAACCGCCAGCCCGTGGAAAAAGAGGTACTCGCGATAGCGGCCGGCCTCGTAGAGTTCGTGGGCATAGCGGTCAGCCCCCGGACCAATCGTAACAACCTGAAGGGGAAGGACATCGAAGCGGCCACTTTCGCGGGGGAGAAAATAATCCGGGATTGAACGGCCGGGGGCCTGTCTCTGTCTGGGAAACGAAAGCCTGCCAATTTCGCTCTTGCCCTCATCATACACAATCAGGCTTTCCCCTTCAGACTGACAGGGGAAATACCCCCAGGCAACCTGCGGGGTAAAAAGCTCGCGCTCGCGGACGAGAGCCTTGAGGCGGGTCAGCTCGGGCCTGGCCTCACGCTCAAGCAGGGCATCAAAATCCTCCCGTGAAAGCTGGCCGCGCCTGAACCCCCAGCGTCCCCTGAAAAGGACACTCTCGGTCAGCAGCGAAAACACATCATCCAGCGAGATATCGCCGGTTGTCCTGCTGCCGTAAAATGGCGGCCGGGGAACAGCCTCCAGCCGGAGCAGGGGTGCCGTTTCCTCACCGGATGTGGTGCGGGCAGCGGCACGCTGCGCCGCATGGGCAGCCGCCCGGCGGCGGATATCGGCATAGCGCACCCGGTCAGCAGCGACGGCCTCGTCAAGCCCACCGTCCCGCACCAGAGTCATTCCGCGCAGGCCGTCAAATGCATCTGCACTGTACACGACGGTTCCCCCATAGACCTGCTGGCAATCCTCGTCAGCCCACTGCCGGGTCAGGGCCGCTCCACCCAAAAATACCGGGATATCGATTCCGGCACCCTGGAGGGCTTCAAGATACTCCTTCATAATGACCGTCGATTTGACAAGC
>JAKPMW010000344.1 GCA_029548715.1 Spirochaetota bacterium
AGCAGCAGCATGTAACTCATATTTATATTATACCCGTCATATAGGAATTGTCAAGATTAAACCAGCGTCCATGTTTTTGCAATGGCCATCCCAGATCAAAATTTCACAATACTGTGGCTGATTGCCGGCCTACCACCGCAACACGCACGGGTACACTCGCTCCAGCTCCCGAGAATCGGGGGCATACCGGGTCCAAAGACAAAAAAGGCTGCCCTGAATACAGGACAACCTCTTTCTCCCGGACGAATGCACGGTCTCAGGCTTTTTTGATAATCCCCAGCATCAGTTTGATAAAACGGTCACGCACCTGATTGGAAGTTTCGATAACTTCTTCGTGGTTGAGCGGCTGATCCAGTACGCCGGCGGCCATATTGGTCATGCAGGAAATCCCAAGAACACGCATCCCGCAATGGTTGGCGACAACAACCTCGGGAACAGTCGACATCCCGACAGCATCCCCACCCAGGGTCCGCACCATCCGGACCTCGGCAGGAGTTTCATAGCTCGGACCTGACATGGCGGCGTAGACGCCTTCGCGCAGCTCAAAACCAAGTGAAAATGCGGTTTCCTTGGCCAGGCGGCCAAGTTCACTGTCATACGGGGTGGACATGTCGGGGAAACGGGGCCCAAAGGAATCAAGGTTATGCCCGATCAAGGCGTTGGTTCCCTGAAAATTGATGTGATCGGTAATGAGGACCAGGTCCCCCGGGGTATAGCCCTTGTTGACAGCACCGGCCGCATTGGTAACCACCAGAACCTTTACTCCAAGCCGCTTCATGACCCGCACAGGAAAGGTCACTTCGGCCATGCTGTACCCTTCGTAGTAATGAAAGCGCCCCTGCATGGCAACAACGTCCTTGCCCTCAAGCCTGCCCAAAACAAGACGTCCGGCATGCCCTTCGACCGTCGAAACAGGAAACCCGGGAATCTCGCTGTAGGGGCAATACTCGGCATTTTCGACAATATCGCCAACCGCACCCAGCCCCGAGCCAAGGATCAGGCCAATAGTCGGGACATACTTGGTGCGCGCCTTGATCCAGGACGCGGCTTCATCAATTTTCTTTTCAAGCTCATTCATGGTATCTCATCAGCTCCTTGCGTATGCATTCTCTCGTGCCGCCGTCCGCGACACCCGGGCGTACCCGTATTCCTTACCTGCGAATCCTTGCCCAAAAACTCTCGCCATGCGCAATGGCTTCGGCACCAAAAATCTCGCTGATCGTCTGCCCGATATCCGCAAAACTTTTGCGTGTGCCAAGATCAGTTCCGGCGGCAAGTCCCCTGCCCCATCCCAGCAATGGAACGTACTCGCGGGTATGATCGGTACCGGGAACAGTCGGATCACATCCATGGTCGGCAGTGATAAAAAGAACATCCTGCTCGCCCATGGCGGCAAGTATCTCCGGCAGGCGGGAATCAAAGGCCTCAAGCCCCTTCGCATAGGCCTCAAAATCATTGCGATGTCCCCACTTCATGTCGAAGTCCACAAGATTGGTGTAGATGAGACCCTTTTTTCCGGTTTTCATGTACTCAAGGGTCCGGTCAATGCCATCATCGTTGCTTTTGGTGTGAACAGAATCGGTCACACCCTTGCCGTTGAAGATGTCAACAATCTTGCCCACACCCATGACAGCCAGGCCCTTTTTGGCAAGCTTGTCGAGAACAGTGTCATACGGAGGCTCGACTGCATAATCGTGCCGATTGGCCGTCCGGGCAAACGAACCCGGCTTTCCCGTAAAGGGGCGGGCAATGACACGCGCCACCTTGTGATCTCCATCCAGGAGCTTACGGGCAATTTCGCAGATTTCGTACTGACGCTCAATGGGGTACAGATCCTCATGGGCTGCGATCTGGAAAACACTGTCGGCCGAGGTGTACACGATCAGGTGACCAGTTGCAAGATGCTCGGCCCCGAGCTCCTCAAGGATTGCAGTCCCCGAAGCCGTCTTGTTGCCAAGCACTTTTGTCCCGACCGCATTTTCAAAAGCCTGGATAACATCAGGCGGAAAGCCATCTGGATATGTGGGAAACGGCTTTTCGGTATAGATCCCGGCCATTTCCCAATGGCCCGTGATGGTATCCTTGCCATTGGACATCTCACCCAGCCGGGCAAAAACGCCCTCGGGTGAAGCTGCCTTTTCAAGCCCCTGCATGCCCTCGATGTTGCCGAGACCAAGCCTGGTCATATTGGGTATGGCCAGCCCGCCAACCATTCTGGAGATGTTACCGATGGTATTGCTTCCGGTATCGCCGTATCGGGCAGCGTCGGGCAGCTCGCCCATCCCGACACTGTCGAGGACGATCCAGATAACTCGTTCTGTCATGCACTAATCCTTTTTAGGAGATGTGATACCGCTTGCCGGATCACCAAACATCCGTATCCTGACCGAAAAACGATACCGTATTACAGTACCACAGGGAAAAACTTTCTGTCAATAATCGCAACGCGGCCGGCTATAAATGCCACAAGGTCGTCGACGGGCAGAGCCCAAAGTTTTAGCTGACACAATAGTCCCGGATTAAATTCTTTCAAATTTACTTTTTTGCGAGATCCAGTCACCTCGTCTTGCGGCTACCGATACAGCAAAGCCGCACTCCAAGCCATCCTCCGGACAGGGGGAGAGCAACAAAGGGGCTGCCCCAAAAACAACGGGACAGCCCCTTTGTTGCACTGCTCTTTCGAATGGCAGGCTATTTCTTTTGCACCCAGACTGTCAGGCCTTCGACAGCCAGCGCCCTGCCCCTGAATCCACAGAATTCACCGTTTTTGAAGGCTTGCGTATCGCCAACATTCGAGACATGGGCTGAATAGAACACATCGTACTGATCGGCATTCGGCCCTGTCAGTTGAATCGCAAATCCTTCGATATTCTTTTTTCCGGCATAGCCAATGCTCTGCCCGTCGGCCTTGTACTGTGTGTCTCCAACTCCGGCCACATGGGCCATGTAGCGAATGCCCAGCCCCGGAACCGGTGTCCTGAACGCCAGCGTAAAGTCCTGGATGGGCAGCTTGCGCCCGGTTGTCCCCGCAAACTGTTTTGAACCAAACTTGAGTGCACCCAGGCCCTTGACATGCACCGAAACAGCGAGATCCAGGGAGATCGTCTTTTTGACCACCCAGACCGAGATCCCTTCGATAGCAAGCGAACGCCCGCGTGTACCACAATACTCCCCGTTTTTGACCGTCTTGATGTCCCCGATATTGGCAACATGGGCTTCGTAATAGACTTCATACAACGCAGCATCGGGGCCCGTCAGTTCGATTGAAAACCCCTCAATGTTCTGCTTTCCGGCATACCCGAATGATGCTCCCTCGTTGACAAACTGGGTGTCGCCAACCCCGCTCACGTGCGCCTTGTAGCGCAAACCCAGCCGGGGGTTCTTTGTTTTGAAGGCAATCGAAAGATCCTGTATTGGCCGGGCCTCGCCCTTGGTGCCGGCAAAAACCCCTGAGTCCACCGTCACATTGCCTGTCCCCTTGCGAAAAACCGTCACGGCGACATTGACCGAATCGTCAACACTCAGGAGTCTCTCGTATGCCGCCTGCCTCATGTTCTTGTGCGCATTCCAGGTCTCATCAACCATCAACTGGTATTTGAGCACGCCCTCGTCTTTCGATGAAGCTTTGGTAAAGAATTTTCTCACTTCGTTGTCACCCCGGATACCCTGCCACTCGCTGTCCAGACTGGCGCACAGTTTTTTCCATTCGTCAGCAAGCAGGTCCTCACGCAGCTTTCTGGTCTCTTCCTCGGTATCTCCCTCGACCTCGGTGATATGCTCAAGCGCAAGGCGATAAAATTCGTTGGCGGCGTCATTGGAACCATCAAGGAGATCCCGGCGGACACCACCGGCATAGTCCGGAACACACTCATTCATGCATTTCTTGTATGAATGCCCCGCATGCTTCATCCTCTTGCCGAGATTGACGGCAAAGGCCCTGACCCGGGCGCCGGCCTTGATCGCCCACTGCCGGGCTGCAGTCCCGGCCTTGACAAAGGCCTGCCCAACCTTGACAAAGGCTTCCTTGACTTCCTTCTGGCAAAACTGAACTATGCGGTCGACAATGGCCTTGGCGAGAGCCTCGGGGTTGATCGAGCCGGAGTAGCTGAAACTCAGGTTGCGTCCAAAAAGCATCATGTCGCAGGCGATTCCCCCGCCAAGTTCGGAGCGTTTGGCCTTGAAGGAGATCGCTATCCGGCGGATATCAAGTGTCGAGGTAACTTTTGCATAAATCGCCTTGAGAATCTTGCGGTCCTTGAGCTTGTTGATGATGTGTTCACGAATCGAATTTTTCAACTCGATGGTGAGGTCAATCCCGTCTTCAAAATCAGCTGAAAACTGGATGCTCCCCGAAAGGACTTTTCCGATGTTGGCCTCTCCACGCAGGATAAAACCCTGCGGGATCTGCAATTCACCCACACTGCCCCCGTTGGGGGAAAACAGGACCTGGACATTGCGCAGGGCGAGGTCACCGGGAATCATGGCCGGCATCTTTTTTCCAAAGCCCTTGCTAATGACATTGGCCAGATCATTGAAACTCAGTTTTTCGAGGTGGTACTTCAGCGCCACCTTGCCCTCTGTGGGAGCCACACTGACCACCGAACCAAACTTCAGACCAAAGACCTTGGCGTTTTCGACACCGTAGCCAATCTTTGTCGGGACGGGCGAACCAGGAATCCAGCCGATCTCCATGGCCGCATTTTCAAAAACAAACACCTCCTTGTTTTTGAAAATCAGGGACATCCCCAGCGGATTGACCCAGCGATCCATAATCGACCCGGCCAGCGTCATCTCCTGGGTAATCAGGTTGTACGAAAACTGGGTCACCGTTTTAAGAAGCGGGTCCCACTTTGTCGGCTGCAGCCTCGTCTCGGCGCGCACACTGATTACCGGTGCGATCTCCAGATCGATGCTTGTCATCTTTTGGGCCAGCGGCGCATCCATGTCCGGCAGCCCGGTACCGATCTCGAATATCAGGCTCAGGCTGTCCAGCTCCAGCCGTGTCCCCAGTCCCGGGATCAGGGTAAGTCCCACTGATTTGCGTGAAAACAGCAGATCCCCCCTCAGGGAGAGACCAGCCGGAGCAATCCGGGCGGAGAGTTCGATAAACGGGGCCTCAATCTTGAAAAGCTTTGCCATCCCGTTGAGGTTCTTTTTCGTATCAACCTTCGCCGAGATACCAAGCCCTTCAGAAGAGAGGGAAAGCTTTGCCTCCTGCAAACCGAGGCGCTTGAGGACCGACTTGCCGGGAAGACGCTCATAATCCTGGGCCACAAGATTTTTTTGCAGGTTGAGCGGGGAGATGGTGCCCGTAAACGTATGGACACCAAGCTTTCCCAGATCGGCAGACCAGTTGGCGCCACTTCGCGTAATCTTGATTTTTCCAAAACTCCGGACCTGGACATCCTCGGCCGCT
>JAKPMW010000251.1 GCA_029548715.1 Spirochaetota bacterium
ACCAGGGCAAAGGCGATCCGGCGCGAACGGACACCATGTGTGCCTGTCCGGGTGCTGCTGTGGTGTCCCTGACTCATCCCGCAGCCGGTCAGTCCTGGGCCTGGGCGGCTGCCTGGCGGGCTACCTCTTTGAGGGAGAAAATCTCCTCGGTTGAGAGCAGGGTGTCGGCATCAAGGAGCATGATGACCTTTTCCTTGGTGCGCCCGATCCCGATGATCATGTGCGTGTCGAGTGCCGAGCCGAAGGAGGGGGCCGGCTGGAGTTCGTCCTGCGAGAGGTCGATAACCTCGGATACCTCGTCGACAACGGCGCCGATGATAACCTGACGGGCATTGACGTTTACCTGGAGCACGATAATGCAGGTACGACGGGTATCTTCCTTGTGTTCCATGTCAAATTTGAGGCGCAGGTCAATCACGGGAATGACCCTGTCCCGGAGGTTGATCATCCCCCGGACGTAGTGCGGTGTTTTCGGGATGCGGATGACGCTTTGCATGCCGATGATTTCCTGGACCTTGAGGATATCGACAGCGTACAACTCGTCGCCCAGCTTGAAGGTGAGATACTTGCCGGGCTTGGCAAGTATGATCCGTTGTTGATCCCTGTTTGCTGCCGCTGAAGTGGTTGCCATGGCCGCTGCCTCCGTATCTGCATGTGGATACAGCCGAAGTATAGAGCCTTTCGATAATGCTGTCAACCGGGCTGGAGAAAAATTGGAATGAACGCCCGTGGGGGAAGTTTTGCGGGAGCTACCCCCGGGCGGACGAGGTTCCTCAAGAAAAAGATTGGGATGCTGTGCGTGTTTAGCTTGACAAAAGTTTGTCAATATGGGTACTGTTTTCAGGCCGGGATGTGAATGACGCAAAAAAAGCGTTTCGGGTATTGCATTGACGCGCCTGATACGGTAACGTATAGGCCACTATCCGTGGAGGTTGCTATGCAGGGCAAACTGCAGGAGTTGACAGAAAAGCTGTACGCCGAGGGTGTCGCCAAGGCCAATGATGAGGCCGGGCGAATTCTGGCAGACGCCAGGCAAAAGGCTGAGTCGATCGTGGCTGCGGCCCGGGCCGAGGCAGGCAGTATCAAGTCGCAGGCGGAGCGGGAGGTTGCCGACCTCAGACGCAATGTCGAATCAGAGCTCAAGATGGCGGCACAGCAGGCCATCAGTGCGCTCAAGGACAGGATCGCCAGGCTGATTACAGCCGGGATTGCTGAGGCACCGGTAGCCCAGGCCATGTCCGATGTCGAGTTCGTCAAGCAGCTTATCTCGGCCATCGTCGCCAATGCCGGTTCCGATCTCTCGGCGCTCAGGCTGGAGTTGCCGGCTTCAATGGAGGCAAAGCTGCAGGACTTTCTCAAGGGTGCCTCGCTTGCAAAACTCAAGGGCGGACTGGAACTGGTCTTTGACCGCAGCCTTTCCGGTGGGTTCCGTGTCGGTCCGGCCGATCAGGGCTTTGTTGTTTCCTTTACCGACGAGGGATTCGCCGAATTTTTCCGCGAATATCTCAGGCCCCGTACCCGCCAGTTTTTGTACGGCGCTGAGGGGTGAGGTAAGATGGCACGTGCCTACTACTGTCTGGTAGCCGGCTTTCCTGATTTTGCGCTGGATGAGGCCAAGCTGCCCCTGACCACTGACGTGTTGCGGGCGGATCTTGCGGAGCAACTCGCTCCTGAGGACAGGCAGTACCTCTCCATGCTGTTTTGGCCGGTGGATAACCGCAACCTGCTCGCTGTCCTGGCGGGGAGCCCGGATCATGATGCCCGCGGGAACTACAGCCGCGAATTTCTCGAAGATGAGGTTCGTACCCCATCGTCGCTTCCCGGGTATATGAGGGAATTTGTTGACCAGTACCGCGCCGGCCTGGCGTCGGGCGCCCATCCCGAAAACGTCCTGGCGGACCTGATGTATCGCGAGCTGGCCGGGTGTTCCAACGCCTTTGTCCGCGGCTGGTTCGAATTCGACAGGGATCTGCGCAATATTGTGGCAGCCCTTGGCTGTCGCAGGACGGGGGCCGAACCCGAGCGCGAGATTGTGGGAGAGGGCCTGGTGGCCGAAGCTGTCCGGCGGACAAGCGGGTCGGATTTCGGGCTGTCCCGCGAGCTTGTCTGGCTCGAAAGTCTGCTCAGGGGCTGGGGGCAAAGCCTTCTCGAACGTGAGCTGGCGGTTGACCGGGTCAGACTGGATGTGATGGACGAGCTGACCGTTTCAAGTGGTTTCTCGATTGACAAGGTGCTGGCCTTTGTCCTGCGTTTGGGTATCGCCGAACGCTGGCTGGCACTGGATGCCGCGACGGGTCGGGAGATGCTGCGACGCATTCTCTCGGACATGGAGTCCGGCCTGGTATTCCCTGAAGAGTTCAGCATACGCGGAGGAAGCAAGCATGGCGACAACAGGTAAGGTGGCGGGTATCATCGCCAACCTCGTGATGGTCGAAGTGGACGGACCGGTTTCGCAAAACGAGATCTGCTACATCGATGTGGGCGGCACAAAGCTCATGTCGGAAACGATCAAGATTGTGGGCAATACGGCCTACGTCCAGGTTTTTGAAAGCACACGGCGGATGCGTGCCGGAAATCCGGTCGAGTTTGCAGGGCACATGCTTGAAGTGACCCTGGGGCCGGGGATCCTCTCGCGCAATTATGACGGTCTGCAAAATGACCTCGACAAGATGGAGCAGGTCTTTCTCCAGCGTGGCGAGTATACCTATCCGCTTGACGAAAACAAGAAGTGGGACTTTGTTCCCATTGCAAAAGCCGGCGAGCGGGTTTCTGCCGGTTCCTGGCTGGGTGAGGTCAAGGAAAACTGGATCGGACACAAGATCATGGTGCCCTTTGCCTTTGAGGGTGAATATTCCATCAAGTCCGTCGCTGCTGCCGGCAGTTACGGAATTCATGACACGATCGCGGTCCTGACGGATGCCAAGGGACAGGAACGCACGGTCACCATGGTGCAAAAGTGGCCGGTCAAGCTGGCTGTCCGCGCCTACAAGGAAAAAAAGCGCCCCTTCAAGATCATGGAGACGGGGACGCGCACCATCGATACGCTCAACCCGATCGCCGAGGGCGGGACAGGCTTTATTCCCGGTCCCTTTGGTTGCGGCAAGACAGTATTGCAGCACTCGCTGGCCAAATTTGCCGAGGCGGACATGATCATCGTGGCGGCCTGCGGCGAACGTGCCAACGAGGTCGTCGAAATCTTTACCGAGTTCCCCGAACTGGATGACCCGCGCACGGGTCGCAAGCTGATGGAGCGCACCACTATTATCTGTAACACCTCCAACATGCCTGTTGCTGCCCGCGAGGCCTCGGTGTATACGGCCATGACCATTGCCGAGTATTACCGCGCGATGGGGCTGCGCATCCTGCTTCTGGCCGACTCCACCTCCCGCTGGGCCCAGGCCCTGCGCGAGATGTCCAACCGCCTTGAGGAGCTGCCGGGTCCGGACGCTTTCCCGATGGACCTTTCGGCCATCGTGGCCAACTTCTACGCCCGTGCCGGGTATGTGATCCTCAACAACGACCAGCCGGCCTCCATCACCTTTATCGGAACAGTGTCACCTGCCGGTGGCAACCTCAAGGAGCCGGTGACCGAATCAACGAAAAAGGCAGCCCGCTGTTTTTATGCACTGGCACAGCCCAGGGCAGATTCGAAACGCTATCCGGCTATCGATCCGATCGACAGCTATTCAAAGTATCTCGAGTACGACGAGGTGCAAAAATACCTCAACGAAAAGATCCATCCCGAATGGGTTCCGAATGTCTATCTCTCCAAGGACATCCTCCTCCGGGGGCGTGAGGCCTTTGAACAG
Source organism: Spirochaetota bacterium (assembly GCA_029548715.1). GTDB lineage: Bacteria > Spirochaetota > JAGLSM01 > JAGLSM01 > JAKPMW01 > JAKPMW01. The sequence goes on from JAKPMW010000251.1 coordinate 3,810, forward strand.
ATCAACATCCTGGGCGACGACGGTGTCCCGATTGAGTATCACGAACGCTACTGGAAGTCGGAGATTATCGACTTCGTCATCCTGCAGCAGGACGGGTTTGACAAGATCGACCAGTCAACCCCGATCGAGCGCCAGCGCTTCATGCTGGACCGGGTCCTCGGGATCTGTAAATCGTCGTTCAAATTTGACAGCTTTGAAGAGGTCAACCCCTACTTCAAGCGCATTATCAACACGTTCAAGCAGATGAATTATTCCGAATTCAACTCAGACAAGTTCAAGGCACTCGACGCTGATCTTGGCAAGATCCTCGCCGAGCGGGAGGTTGTGCATGCAAACTAAGGCCGGGCAGAAGATATACTCCAAAATCACCCAGATTACCAAGGCTACCTGCAGCCTGCAGGCCAGCGGCGTGGGGTACGAAGAGATGGCCATGGTGCATGGCCGCCTCGCCCAGGTCGTCAAGATTGTCGGGGACCGGGTTACCCTGCAGGTCTTTTCGGGAACAGAGGGCATCCCCACCAATGCGGAGGTTGTCTTTCTCGGACACCCGCCCATGGTCAAGGTCGGCGAAGAACTGGCCGGGCGTTTTTTTGATGCCTACGGCAAACCGATTGACGGCAAGCCCGAGATCAACGGAGAGGAGCGCGAGATCGGTGGCCCCTCGGTCAACCCGGTGCGGCGCAAGCAGCCCTCCGAGCTGATCGCCACCGGCATTGCCGGTATCGACCTCAACAACACCCTCGTGACCGGACAAAAGATTCCCTTCTTTGCCGACCCGGACCAGCCCTACAACCAGGTGATGGCCATGGTGGCCATGCGCGCCAAGGCCGACCGGATCATCCTGGGCGGGATGGGATTGTCCAACGACGATTATCTCTTTTTCAAGAGCGTGTTTGAAAACGCCGGTGCGCTGGATCGCATTATCGCCTTTGTCAATACGACCGAAAATCCTCCGGTCGAGCGCCTTCTCGTTCCGCAGACGGCTTTGACCGCTGCCGAGTACTTTGCCGTGGATCGCAACGAAAAGGTGCTTGTGCTCCTGACCGACATGACCCTGTACTGCGACGCTCTTTCCATCGTATCCAACCGCATGGACCAGATTCCGTCCAAGGACAGCATGCCCGGCGCCCTCTACAGCGATTTGGCCAGCATTTACGAAAAGGCGGTGCAGTTCCCGTCCGGCGGATCGATCACCATTATTGCGGTGACCACCCTCTCCGGTGGCGATATTACCCACGCCATTCCGGACAATACCGGGTACATCACCGAGGGGCAGCTCTTCCTCAGGCGCGACACGGATATCGGAAAGGTCATAGTTGACCCCTTCCGCTCGCTATCCCGCCTCAAGCAGCTCGTGATCGGCAAGAAGACGCGGGTCGATCATCCCCAGGTGATGAATGCTGCAGTCCGGCTGTATGCCGATGCGGCCAATGCGCGTACCAAGATGGAAAACGGCTTTGACCTCTCGGATTACGACGAGCGGACCCTGCGTTTTGCGAAGGAATACTCCAACTCGCTTCTGGCGATCGACGTCAATGTTGACGTGGATACAATGCTTGATACCGGCTGGAAGCTCTTCTCCCGCCATTTCACCCAGGCTGAGGTGGGTATCAAGCAGGAACTGATGCAGAAGTTCTGGCCGGCTGAGTCCCGGGAGGGCTGATCCATGGCGATACGGTTCCAGTATAACAAGACCTCGCTGCAGGATCTGGGCAAACAGCTCAAGGTCCGCCAGCGGGCCTTGCCGACCCTGCAAAACAAGGAGTCGGCCCTGCGGATGGAGGTCAAGAAGGCCAAGGATCAGGCTGCCAGCATCAATGCGGCTTTTGATGCCAAACTGGCCGAGCTTGAGGGTATTTCGCGCCTCTGGAACGAATTCGACCCGCGGCTTCTCGTCGTCAAGGACGTGCGTTTCGGAATCAAGAAGATCGCCGGAGTCAAGACACCGGTTCTTGAAGAAGTCGTGTTTGCCGAAAAAGCGTTCCCTCTCTTTGCGGCGCCGGCCTGGTATCCCGATGGACTGGCACTCGTTCGGGAGCTGGCCAATCTTGCCTTTGAGCGCGAGTTCTTTTTGCGCAAGATGCATCTTCTGGATTTTGCCCGCAAAAAGACTACACAAAAGGTGAACCTGTACGAAAAGGTGCAGATTCCCGGGTTTGCCGACGCGATTCGCAAGATCAAGCGCTTCCTTGAGGACGAGGACAACCTCTCGAAATCGGCCCAGAAGATCGTCAAGAGCCGGGCCAGGGAAACGGAGGCTGCCGGATGATCACACCTATGAGGAAGTACACCTTTGTTGTCTTTCATCAGGACTATGCGCCTCTCCTGCGCAGCCTGCAGGATCTCGGGGTCGTGCACGTTGTCGAAAAGCAGGGCGTGGGTGATGACGAAGCTGTCCGAGGGCTGACGGCCCGAGCCACCCGGCTTGGACGCGCCCTGCGGACGCTGGGGCAGCGAACGCCGGCAGAGGGGACAGTGCCCGCTCTGCCACTGGCAGCCGATGCCATCCTTGAGGAGCTTGACTCTATCCAGCGGGAGACCGAACGCCTGGAGCAGGCAAAAACCCTCAACGCCAAGGAGATTGCCCTCCTTTTACCGTGGGGTG
>JAKPMW010000259.1 GCA_029548715.1 Spirochaetota bacterium
CCTGCCTGACCTGAACCCGAAGATCATCGAGTGCAAGCTCCATCTCGGCCATACAGTTGTCTCCCATCCATCCAGGCTGTCACAATCACCATCACAGTATAGATGGATGGCGCTTTCCGGTCAACATCCGATTTGCGCGGCGAGTTGCAGCGCAAATAATGTAACCGAAGGGATCGTTGCTCCGTAATTGCAGGTAGCCGGGCGAGTTGCAACGCGGACCGGAAAAGGCAGGCGCTCTCCCTGCGGGGGCGGCTTGCGCGGTCTGGCACAATGGCGGGGACAGTGCTGACCTGGTTGAGCGGAGACTGTTCGGCAAAAAAAATGACGGGCGGAGCGGATTGCCAAGGGCGCTGCATGTGTCTTGAAGGTTGCGGCCCCGCATCTGTGCTTCTTGTTGTCGGGTCTCCTGCGCCTGCTTGACAATCCGTGAGATGGCCGGTAGCATGAGCGAAACTGGAGGATCGTATGCGAAAAACCCTCATTCCGCTCGTATTCTGTCTTGCCCTCGGTTCGGGGTGCACGATGTTTCGGGGCCCGGCCGGCGGGAGGGGGAGTTTTGGAGGAAGCAGCGGTGAGAAGGTGGTCGAAACGGGAAAGAGACTTTCGTTTGACGAAAAGCGGATTTTTCGCGGGAGCTGCTGGGATTTTGTCACCGGAGTCTATGAAGCCGCCGGCTATCCCGAGGGAAAACGTGAGGTCGTGTTTCGTCGTCAGGGAAACGGCCTGTTTGCGGACCCTGCGATCCTCAGGCCAGGGGACTGGGTGCTGCACTATAATCTTGAATTCGGCAATGTGGACCACAGCTCCATCTTTGTCGACTGGGTTGACCGGGGACAGGCCATGGCGCGGACCCTGGACCATGTGGGGATGAACAGGCCCGAGCCCGGCCGCTATCGCAATCACCGGATGACAAAGGTCTTCATGATCATGCGGCCGAGGTGAGTGACTGCCGGATCACGCCGGTTTCATGGCCGTCCGTGCTTTTCCGCCTCGCGCTCGCGCAGCTCGATCCGGCGGATCTTTCCGCTGATGGTCTTGGGCAGTTCGCTGACAAACTCGATTTCCTTCGGGCACTTGTAGGCTGCGGTCACCGAGAGGACGTGCTCCTGAAGCCGGCGGGCCAGGGACGGTGAAGGTTCGCAATCCTTTTTCAGGATCACGAAGGCCTTGATCCGCTGGCCCTTCATCCGGTCAGGAACTCCGATGACGGCGGCTTCGGCGACAGCCTCGTGCTCGACCAGGGCGCTTTCGACCTCAAAAGGTCCGATCCGGTAGCCGCAGCTCTTGATCACGTCATCCGACCGGCCCACAAACCAGAAATACCCGTCCTCGTCCACGTATGCCCGGTCCCCGGTCAGGTACCATTCACCACGGAAGACTTCGGCGTTCAGGTCGTCGTCATCGTGATACCCTGCAAAGAGCCCCAGGGGATGGACAGGCTTGACCCGGACAGCGATGTCGCCCTCGGTGCCGGGCGGGACGGGAGAAAGGTCGTTGTCGATGACTGCAATCTCGAACAGGGGTGAGGGTTTGCCCATGGCGCCATAGCGTGGCGTCATTCCGGCAAAGGTTCCAATCAGGATGACGGATTCGGTCTGGCCGTAGCCTTCGTGGATCTCAAGCCCGATGGTGCGTTTCCATGCCTCGATGACTTCGGGATTGAGTGGCTCGCCGGCACTGGTGCAGCGTCTCAGTTCGGCAAGGTCATGCTTCTTCAGGTCTTCGAGAATCAGCATGCGCCAGGCAGTGGGCGGGGCGCAAAAGACCGTGATGCCGTAGCGTTCGATAAATGAAAGGGTCCGCTCCGGCCTGAACTGGAGGTACTGGTGGACAAAGATGGTGGCGCCGACATACCACTGGCCAAAGAGTGCGCCCCAGGCGATTTTGGCCCAGCCCGTGTCGGTGATGGTCCAGATGACATCGGTCGGCTTGAGGTCATGCCAGAGCTCTGCGGTCGAACGGTGGGCCAGGGCGTAGGCATGCGTGTGCGTGACTATCTTCGGATAGCCGGTTGTACCCGAGGTAAAGTACATCAGGAGTGGCTCGTCGATCCGTGTTGAATGCGCTCCCCCGAGCGGGACGAATTCGGGTGAGGCGGGGGCGATTCCGCTCCAGAAGTCGATCCAGCCTGACAGATCGCCTCCGACACAGACGAAATGCTTGACGGTATCCATCGAGTCACGGATGCTTTCGAATTTGGGAATATCCTGCGGTGTGGCAATCACCATCCGGATCGAGGCACGACTGGTCCGGTACCCGATGTCCTTGGGCTGCAGGGTTGTGGCGGAGGGGACGG
>JAKPMW010000401.1 GCA_029548715.1 Spirochaetota bacterium
AGATGACGATGGATCTGATGGGGATCAAGCCCGAGGAGTTGATCGAGGGTGTCGAAAAGGGCGGAGCCGCCAGTTACATCGGGGCGGCAGATACGGCCAACATGAACCTCTTTATCTGATTGCATCGAATCCGGGCCTCCCGCCCGCTGGTGGTTGTCAGCGGGCGGGAGGGTGCGTTAAAAAAAATGCACTGCAAAAAGACAATCTCATCAGGCGTACCCTGTCATGCCTGCAGGGAGATGGCGTGCTTTTTTTGTGGTCACACTCCTGCCTGCAAGACCTGTTGCAGGCAGCCGCAAAGGCGCATACAATACCTTCCGTCGGGATATTGTGAGGGGGAGGTGCACCATGGATTCAGGTCTCTTTACCCATCTGGTTATTGCGTTCATCATTGTTGTCCCCATTGTTCTGATATCACGCAGCGTTGTGGCCGGAACCCGCTACTCGCCGATCCTCATCATTGTCATTTTCGGGCTCTCGCTTGGGGTTCTGTTGGTGGCCAGCGGTGCCGGAACCCGGGGGCTGCCCGAATTCCCGGTCGTCCAGCTGCTGAGCCAGGTTACCATAGTGGCCCTCCTTGTCTCGTTTTTTGTGGGAGGACAGGAGCTGCGCAAGATCATGACCGGGCAGAGGCTTGAGATTGAGGAGCTGGTCAGTCCTTCCCAGGAGGAGGTTGTCCTGGGAACCAGAAGGACCCAGATGTTTTACATTGTCCGCTCGGTGTGTATCCTGCTTGGGGTCTGGAGCTTGTACCGGCTGGTTCCGGGATCGGATGGGCCGAATGATGCAGGGCCGTTTACAGTCCTGCTGGCCTGGATCGGAACTGTTTTTTCAGTCATACTGATTGACAGTCGGGCTGCCATCAGAAACAAGCCGCTCTATCTCCGCAAGGGACTGATCGAGCTGGCGGCCCTTGTGCTTGTCCTGCTCGCCTCGCGGGAGATTGCTGTTGCTGTCCGTGAGACCATCGCCCTGCCGCAGATCTTTTTTGCCATGCTGATCTCCTGCTCTATCGGAATGCTGCTTCCGCACTGGCAGTTTGGTCCGACTGTGCGGGCGCTGCTTTTTGCGGGTATCCCGGTTGTGCTGGCAGCCAATTTCCTTGTTGGTGGTTCCCGGCTGGCCGAGGCGTTTGCCTTGCAGGAGATGCAGGCAGTGATGGGGTACGGATTCTTCGGGCAGGTTTTCTGGATGTTTGCCGGAATCAGCCTGCTGGCCTGGGCCGCCAATCATGTCCGCAATATCGCACCCGGGATGGCGGGGGCACTTTCCCATTCAGGGCTGACCGGAGCCTGTACGGCCGGTGACATGGGGCAGGATGCAGCGGCCCGGGCCCCTATCATGATCAATGTCCCCTTTATCGGGCACATTTTTGTTTTTTCTATTCTGGCCCATAGCGCGTCAGAAAACAGTTTTGCCATGCTGCCGATTGTGGGGCTAACCCTTGTTGGAGGCATGCTGGTGCTGATTGCGCTCCGTCTGCTCAAGAAGGCAGAAGGAGCAGAGTCGGCTGAGGTCAGGAGCCTGATGCTCTTCAGTCTGGGCTGGCAGCTTGCAGCCGTATTTGGAAGCTTTGCCATCCTTGGTGCCTGCGGGATGTCAATCGAAAACGCTGCCATGTCGGTTTCATCCGCCCTGTCGCACTTTGGGCTCTTCGCTGCAACCCAGGGTGGCATGTTTGGGGAACAGACGGCCAGCATGATTCCATTCATCTTTGCCATGCCGTTTCTCGTGCACCCGGTTGTTTTCGGGATATTTGGCAAGGCGATCACGAACGGAGGCGCCATGCCCTTCAGGACGGCAGTCCTCTTGGCCCTGATCGGGACAGGCGGGATCATTTTGTCCCTGAGCATGATCTAAAGACAAAAAAACAGGCGGCCTGAACCAGGCCGCCTGTCTATCGGGATGGTAGGGTGTTGTGTTTGTGTCCACGGGCGACGCCCGCAATACATCCACATATAATGCAAGCGACGTGCCAATAGTTAAAAATTTGAAAAAAATATTGTGCGTGTAACCCGAAAAGCAAAAAAAATACGTTGTCTGTGGGTACTTTGGCTATTCCCGGGGCCAGTCAGGCGGCACAGAGCGAACACCCCCCCCGGAGAGGGTGGTTTTGGGGCAAAAATTTCGCTCCATGCTGCCTTTAGTGGACGAGAGAGCCCCACAAGCAGCTGCCCCTGAGAGGGTTGCCGTGTCGAAATGGCACGCAAACGAGTAGCGCCAGGGGAATAATGCCAATCTGGCACAGGCGTGGTGTCGAGGCTGGCTTATTCGAGGCTGACGTCCACGATTCCGCGCTTGCTGCGGAGCAGGGAGAGAAGCTGCTCACTGGGCCGGACCTTGATGGCGTGATTTGCCTGGACCGTGACATTGCGCCCCGCGCCCTCGATGTGGAAGTAGACGGCTGAATCGCCCCGGTTTGAATCCGAGAGAAGTTCTTCCCGGATGGCAAAGAGATCACTGTCGGCCAGGTTGGGTCCCATGGTGATGTGCAGGTCATGCACAACCAGCTCGTCCAGGAGGCGGACCTGCTGCGGGTTGAGCATCGGCTTGTCGCGACCTGGCTGTTTGGATACGGAAATATTGAGACAGAGGGCTGTTCCCGCAACAAAAAATGCCCTGTGCTTCTCCCAGTTGTTCGAAAAGAGCATCAGGTCCCAGGTCCCGTCGGGGTCCTCAAAGGTCACGATGGCAAACGCCTTCCCGTCCTTGGTCAGGCGCTCATCGATCCTGCGGACAATTCCTCCGACCATGGCCTGCTGGCCCGCCTCGAAGGCGGCATGCCGCCTGGAGCCGACCATTCCCAGCCGCTTCCATGTCCGCATGTAGCGCCTGAAGGGGTGACCGGTGATGTAGGTGCCCAAAAGATCCTTTTCAAACGAGAGGAGCTTGTCTTCGGGCCATTCCTGGATATCCTCCGAAAGCGCCGGGCCCTGGATCGCCTCCGGCCGGGATGAATCGTCAAAGTCATCAAAAAAATTGATCTGGCCGCGCTCGGCATCCTC
>JAKPMW010000412.1 GCA_029548715.1 Spirochaetota bacterium
TACTTCATCAACCAAAGATAGTTGTCGATAGATTAAAAATTTTTCAAAATTACACAAGATTATATATTCCGGTTTCTGAGCACCACTTCCAATAACGACTTCGGGATTCATCTCTATCCAATAGTCTCTTGCCTGTGGAAAATGTTTTTCAAGATTAGTCTCAGATTTCTTCTTCATCTCAATTAAAACACCCGGCCGATCCGGTGGCGACCACAAGCAGTCTGCAAATTTTGTTTTGCCGGATTGAAATTTTATTCGGGCCTCAAGAGTGCCATTGGCCTCGATTAAGCCTCCATGGCCAAAAGCTCTGAAAAATCTATCGCAAAACAATTGGGCTTCGCCTTTTTCATCGCCTTTCAGATTCGAGGCATACACTACAAATTCTTTCAAACTCTCCTGTAGCATTGGCTACTCCTGTGTTGTAATTCATGATAATTCGGTAAAAGTCGATCCTTCTCCGAATACCAACAAAACAAATTAGAAGCACACAAACCATCCCGTCAAATGCAACCGATCAGGCCGAATCATTATCCTGCACATCCAATCAAAAGTCAATTCTTCACTCAATTTCTAAAGCATTTTCAAGTCATTACCATCATCGGCCCCACATCCCTACAAGGGCAGGGCTTCCCATCTCTCACGTAAGGCAAATCTGTCGAGGACAGCCAGAAGTGTGGCGGGATCACAGGGTTGTTCAGACTTCATCAGCAACAGGCGGGGATACTGTCTCTTCAGGTTTGTCAGCAGCATCGAGCAGATCAGGTATTCGACCGAAAAAATCACGAAGCCGCCAGCGAGACGGACAGCTTTGACAGCGGCCTCACGGTCCACATGATTGGCCGACTCCAGCGGGAGAAAACGCAAATAGAGACTCCCGATTTTCAACATGTCGTCAGACTCAATAGCCTCGTATGCCTGCGTCAGCCAGGCAGCAACAGCCCGGAATCCGTTTGCTGCAGGAAAGTGCCCAAAGATGTCGATGCCGACGGTCGGGATGGCGACTGTGTAGTTGGACAACGCCGTGGCCCCACCGATCGCCCAATCCGCCAGCATCCCCCTCTTTTCAAGATCCGCCAGTATCGTGACAAGCCTGGTACAATCGGTTTCATTGACCTGCTCAAGCAGCGGCTTCTTGTCAAAAATCCGTTTCCGGTTTACAAGTATGCGCGAGTCGCACATTTTTTCGGCAAACGTTCTGTTTTTGAATGATTCATATTTCATGGCGTGCTGCTCATACGTCGCAATGTCTGCGATGTCATTACATTCTAATCCCAAGATACACCTGGACAAGATACATGCCGGTTTTTTTATCCTTTTTCCAGGCATATATCATCGGAATACTGCCAATCTCGCCTCGATCCTCGGCTTTGAGGTATGCATTACAAGCTTTCCAGCCAACTCCAAAACCTTCGCCAAAAATGTAATAGCGTTGTCCATGAGACAGCCGGTCGATGTTGATCGACTCGACACTCTCAAGCTGTACAACCTTGAATGTCTTGCCTGGTATTTTTAACTGGCTCGGTCCATGTTCTTGTGCAAGGTCCAACACTTTCTGCCGTATTTTTGAACCTCCATCATCCCCGAAAATCATATGGCATCCTGCCAAAACAAACATCATCCCTACAAGTATGACAAATTTCATGATTTCCTCCTGCTTATTTGCTTTCTTGTTATCCAACCCTGCAAACTCCGATTTCCAGAATCGCAGGGAGTAAACATTCCTCAACCTCTTTCAAGTCATTCTTCATCACTTAAGCGAGAGAAAATCAGAGGCAAAGTCATACACAAAACGCTCCTTGAAGCGATTGATGTAGACCATCTGGAAAAAGGCTTCGTGATTTCTCCAGTACTGGATCAGCAAGTTCCTCTGGCCAAGATCGGGCTTCCAGGTTGAATTAGGATTTGTGACGGAATCAAGACCATTCCAGTATGCCTGTTCGCAGCCAGACTCGATACCGTAGCTTTGCATCCAGGCATCAAGACTTTGTGCGAGAAAGCATATTTTTGAAAGCTGCATCGGCTCGCGGCCGCATCGTTTGGCAACCGCACTCATGGTCTGGATCAATACCGGCATCATCCGCCGTGTTTCGCCATCGCGGAGATACTCTCCATGGACGGCATAGGCCCTGCCTTGCATGAAACGTCGCATGTCAAATCCGGGTGGCAATACTCCATCCGCAAAGACAATCGTCGAACAGACACAGACAAGGAATACCCCCGCAATACAACGGAACACATTCATATAATCCTCCTTTTTTTGTTGTAATTATATCTTTAATCAAAGAAAAACCATCAATGATACCGATGTTGTAGAGACGCCTGATTTTTGGCCTTCCAGCGTGGCCCAAATTGGGCATCACATCAACATCGGGTTTGCTCTTGTTGCTTGTAGTCTGCGGCCAAGATCTTACATGATTTGTTGGCAAGTTGCGGCGTCAATATATATATAGGCAGTTTGTCGTTCAAATGTTCACACTTTTTTGGGATTTTATGGATGCTATTTCACAACGACCACTTCATAGTCACCATCATAGTATTTCCCTTCAAACAGGACAGCAATCAGGGATGCGTCATACAGGCGGACCGTATAGCACATTCCTTCCCGTTCAAGCTCCCCGTATTCCGAAGGATCAACCGTGGCAAGACAATCCTGTTCGATCATGCGAAACACATCCTTGACTGTCCGCACGGGATGCTCCTTCCTGACTGGCAGGATGGTTACAAGTTCTATCGTCTTCGCTTGAGCATCATGATTCAACACAAGCCCAAAACTCATACCGACCGAGTATACCAGGATTGTTTCGGATTCAATGTCCGAATCAATCAGGGTATCCAGCGCCTCTCTTGTCATTGTGGGAATTTTTTCATTCCATGACGTTTCGTCATGCGTCGGGTCATCACTTGCACGACAGAACCCGTCGATCAGATCCGGATCAAGCCTGATCTCAACCCCTCGATAGATCTCTCCGGTATTCACATGATCCCCCGTTTCTGCATCAGCAGCGCGTCATTGGTAGAGGCTGGTTTGCGGATAGCCCAGCGGAATGCATTGGCTGCATCAGCAGCCCCCTGCATCCAGGCCTCGACAAAGAGAGCAAGACTCCCCACGGTGTCAATATGCATCAAGTCATAATTGGTGATTGTTTCGTGATCCCGGAAGATGGCCGATCTCGCATCGGGATGGACCAGCAGGAGAGCTGCCCTCTCCTGCTTTTGCGTGACAATCTCCAACATCCAGTCCGAAAATGTTCCATAGTCTAAAATTCTGTCCGGGTTGCACGGAACATGGCAGACCAGGAGATCTTCAAGCGGAATCTCGGGATCGAGTTCGTGCGCCTCATCACGGCACTGAACCTGCTGACACATCCCGTACAGTTCGCGAAACAGAAGTCCCCGTTCGTGCAGCAGGTGTTTCAACCCGTCGTGACAGGCGAGATTTTCTTCCTCGGTCCGTTCGCGTGAGAAGACGGAAATAAGCGCGCTTCCATTGTCCTGTGTTGCCCAATCCACTTTTGAGAAATCATGCAAGTATTCGAACTCTCCGTACAGGACTTCTCCCGACAGGAGATGCAACCGTTTCCTTGCAACCGGAAAGGTCTTTGAAGCTTTTCTGACAAAATCCTTCCTGCGCATCACTCGCCTCCTCATTACAAAATTTATAACAGGACCTTTCAATCACACCATCAGGCAATGTCGATTTCCTGAAAGCTGGCAAAGATCCTACCCGACTGTACATAGTAGGTAAAATGCCACTCCGTGTTGACTTCGAACCATGCCCATGTGTCGGGGTTTTCAACTGCATAGCGCTCGATATCCTTGACGATTTGCTTGAATGCATTCCGTTCCATCGGACGGACCAGATCGGCCACGGGTCGGCCACGCTCGGTTTCGGTCCGGCTGATATAAACCAAAAACACGAGATCAAGACTCAATGATCGAATCAGGTATTGGTCCCATCCAGATGTTCCGAAATCCTCGATCCAGAGCTGGCCCAGGGCCCGCGCGAGACAGCAGACAATATCGTTGCGTGACAATTCGGGATATTGCTGATCATACTCTGCCAAAAGACCACGGCCGGAATAGACCAAAAAGCTTCCGAATTCTCCAAGATACTCAGGCTTCGGGACACACCTGTCTCCCTTTTGTGCTGTCCTTGCTGTATCCTCTGTCTTCATTGTTCGTGATATCCTGACGGGCTGTAGCGACACGGACCCTGATTTTCTGATTCACAATAAATGCAGCAATGAAACTCATGCCCGTGCTGGTGATGCCCATGGGGACTGAGCAGACAGACTCCATAGGCCCGGGAGCCACAAAAGACACAGCTATACACGCCCCCCGTATGCTCATGGACTCCATGCGGACTCTTGTCGCATGGTCCATACGCTGACGATCCACAATAGATGCAAGCATCCGCCATACGATCTCCTGTTTGTATTTATACGCGGGCAATCCCGGATACTACGGGACATGAGCGATTCCGCTGTCTCCAGGGACCAAGACCCGGACTATCTCGCCAGATCATTCCGAAGATTACCGGGACCTGCAGCATGATATAGGATTTTTTGGGTGAAAATATTCACTCCTTTTTCACTTTTTTTCTGATTGCTCCCATAATCGAGGTATCCTTCACTGTACGTGATACGAGCCAGGGTGTACGCTCTGTGCAGTGGCATGTGGAATTTTTTTCCGCTTTGGAAGCATTGCCGGGCATCATCATACAACCCGGTATCAAACATACACAGGATGGCGCCAATGTCCTCGTATCGACCAGTCAGCGATGTCCTCAAGGCCCAGCCAGTCACCGAAGGCGCGGGCGTGCACCTGATGCGGGTCTTCGGCCACGCCGAACTGTCCCGCTTTGACCCCTTTTTGCTGCTTGATGACTTTCGCGGGGATGATCCTGCCCTGTACGAACGCGGTTTTCCCATGCACCCGCACAGGGGCATCGAGACGATCACCTACATGCTCGAGGGTACCGTGGACCACCGGGACAGCCTGGGCAATGCAGGGACGATTGGGCCCGGTGAGGTGCAGTGGATGACGGCCGGTGGCGGGATCCTGCACGAGGAGATGCCGCACGGGGATGAGGCTGGCCGGATGTACGGCTTTCAGCTTTGGGCCAATCTGCCCGCACAGGATAAAATGATGCCGCCCTGCTACCGTGAGGTGCTGGCGACTGACATCCCGCAGGTCCGGACGGATACGGGGGGGCTTGTTCGTGTGGTCGCCGGTTCTTTTGCCGGAATCAGCGGACCCGTCAGGGATATCCTCACAGCCCCGTCCTATCTGGATGTCACACTCCCCCCGCGGGTTGAATTCGAGCATCCGGTTGAACCGGGTGATACCGTTTTTGCCTATGTCTTTGCAGGAGACGCTGTTTTCGGCGTCGAAAGACAGGAGCGTGCCGGCAACCGGAGCCTGGTCTCCTTCGGCAGGGGGCCCGAGGGGAAAATCCTCATCCGTGCCGAAGCCGACGGCGTCCGCTTTCTGCTGATCTCGGGTCGTCCCCTGGACGAACCGGTCGCATGGGGCGGACCGATCGTGATGAACACCCGGGAGGAACTGGCTCAGGCATTCCGCGAGCTGGAGGAAGGGACATTCATCCGCAGGTAGTATCGCAACTCATCCTGCACGAGGGTTGCGCCCGAAACCGCATGACCCGGATAGCAGTCAGACATGTGGATCATCCACCCCCATGGCACGAGCAGGATTATCCCGTGTTCGTGAGGCACACACGCTCCCGCATGGTGCGTTTCTGCCAGGACACAAGAAGAGAGGGGGAGCGCGAGACCCGGAAGAGCGTCTCAGTGAATACCGTCCTATACTGTTGCGTCAGCCTCAACCGCAGCTCGCACCGACGCCAGCCTGCGACTTCCTGTCGCGGCGCCGGCACGTCGCCATTACCCTTCGGGCACTTCGCCATGGCTCGCGCGAGGGCGAAGTGCCCCCTTACAGATCTTTTTTAAGATAGACCATGTCCACAAGCTGGATCTCGCCGTCAAACATGGGATGATCGTAGTTGTCGGTAAAAAAATTCGGTACCCGGTGCGAGTACACAAATCCGCAGCGCTCGTAAAACGCGAGGATGCCCGGGGTCTCGCCTGTCCCGACAAGCATGGTCCTGTACGTGGTATTGTAATAGTCACAGATGTAGTGCACCAAGGCGCGCCCGTATCCCCTGCCCTGGGCGTGCTCGTACGTTGCCAGGTTTTTCAGCTCACAGGTCTGCTCATCAAGCGGCAGGACAACGCAGACAGACTTGAGGGCATCGTCATAGAGGGCAAACATGTCCCCCTCTGGCAGATATCTGTCGATCATGTCTTCCTGCTCGTCAGCCAGGAGCAGGAGGTCCAGAAAGCGTTTTTTGTCTTCAACAATCTTTTCGATTTTCGTCATATCGAAAGATACACATGCTTTCCCTGGGTATTGCCTCCGCCGAAACCAGTTTAACCACCATGCACCAACAAGGATGCCGAGTCCATCCGGATCCTGCACACATGGCGAGAGACGCTACCGAAGATCGCCTGCGTGATCCACAGCCATGGCAACCGGGATTTCGTCCCAGCATGTGGTGTACCGTGGCGACAGCTTTTCACGTCTCATTGCATATTGTTTGTCACCAATCCAGCAGGCCATGGACAATGCATTACGACCATGGCGTGCATTGATCCGGTCCATGACTGTCATCAACACATCCTTGCGGGAGTCCTGCTTTTGGAAGAGACAGGGTTGCACGGCATCGACCGGACAAAGGGAGGAAAGGACGACTCCCAATTTGCGATATCTGAATCCATGCCGATACAGCCGGGCCAGACATTGCGTTGCTGCTTGCATCAATTCTGGTGTGTAGCCTGATTCCTGTGGTAACGTACAGGATACATATTCGGCCTGCTGTGGGCCATCCGCGTACCGGTCGGTTGCAAGGTATACCGAAACCTCTCCCGCAGCCAGTCTCCCGGATCTCATTTTGGCAGCAGCCGTTGCAAGATGACCAGCCAACGCCCTCCGGAGGTCACTGAATGACGAAACGGCCTGTCCAAATGAACGCGAGCAGGCAACCGACTTTCGTTTCGGCCTGAGATCAGCAAGTTCAATGCAGGCCTCCCCCCTGAGTTCACGGGCCGTTCGCTCCCCGCACACGCCAAGGGTCTTTCGGACCCATGCAGCCGGACGTTCGGCAAAATCCAATGCCGTCCGGATGCCCAAGGCAGCCAGGCGTGATCCGGTCCGATACCCTATTCCCCACACGTCTTCGACCGGCAGAGCCGAGAGGACCTGATCGACCTGAACCCGATCAAGCAATACGGACACGCCCTGCCCGGATGTTTTTGCTGTCCGGTTGGCGACCTTGGCCAATGTCTTTGTCAGCGACACCCCCGCAGAGACCGGAATACCGGTTTGGGTCCAGACACGCCTTTTCACGTCCGCAAGATATGCACGTGCATCCCGGATATGGCATTG
This sequence comes from Spirochaetota bacterium, assembly GCA_029548715.1. GTDB lineage: Bacteria > Spirochaetota > JAGLSM01 > JAGLSM01 > JAKPMW01 > JAKPMW01. The sequence goes on from JAKPMW010000412.1 coordinate 7,465, forward strand.
ACCAAGATCAAGAAATGCTTCGTCTATCGAATATTGCTCGATTGCCGGAGCTGACTGTGCAAGGATCTGCATCACCCTTTTGGACATGTCTCCGTAGAGTTCGTAATTTGACGAGAGGGCCGTCCCGTTGTTGTCCCTGAGCAGCTTTTCACACTGAAAATACGGACAGCCTGCCGGGATTTTGAGTGTCTTGGCCTCGTTTGACCGGGCAACGACACACCCGTCATTGTTGGACAAGACCACGACGGGCCGCCCCTCAAGCCGGGGATTGAAAACCCGTTCGCAGGAAACATAAAAGTTGTTGCAATCAACAAGGGCAATGAGGGTCATCACGGGCGATCCATGCGGCGGATGACGGACGAGACAACACCCCAGATTGTGAACCCGCCCTCGTCGGTCAGCACAACCGGTGGATAGAGAGGATTTTCAGACACAAGACCCATTCGACCATCGGCCGTTTTTTGAAGACGTTTTACTGTCAGTTCGCCATCGACGACAGCCACGACGATGCTCCCGTTGCGAGGCTGCAGGGATCGATCGACAACAATGATATCCCCTGAAAAGATCCTGGCTCCGATCATCGAATCGCCGGAGACCCTGAGACAAAACGTTGCCGCGGGATGTGCGACAAGATATTCGTTAAAGTCCAGTCCCCGCTCGATATAGTCGTCAGCCGGAGAAGGGAAACCGGCCCTGACCCGGCTTGCATACAGCGGAACCGTCAGCAAGCTCCCAAAGCGGACCGGGTACACAATGCCACAGCTCATGCCTTCCCCCCGTGCGTCTGAGGGACAAACATACCACTATACACATGTTATGTCAACACGCTCCGAATAGTTCGCCCTGCCCACCCGGCGTCTCGGGAGACTGAGCCATCCGGCACTCCGGTCCCTCTGCGTGCGGGGAATTGACCAGACATGAAACCGCCTGGACCTGCACCTGCCCGGATGAAACAACAAGCGCCTCATCGAGTGGATCGATTGCGTACCCCGGATCAAGCCAGAGATGGCATACATCCCGTGAAAGGATCAACGGCATCCGCTCATGTACCGGCAGTATGGCTGTGATGGCCGGACGTGTCACGATGGCGCAGCCATACACACGCGAGCCATCATTAGCCTGCCAGCAATCCCACACTCCGGCCATGGTAAACGGGCTTTGATCATTGAGCCCGATATGGTATGGAAGACGCAATCTGCCGTCCTTCTTCCATTCATAAAATCCGTCTGCCACAATCAGACAGCGCCGATTCCGAAACGAATCCCGAAACATTGGGGATGAAGCAAGTGTTTCGGCCCGGGCATTGATCGGGTGCCGAACCGGTTGTACACGCTCCATCCAGTGCGGAACAAACCCCCACCGGAGGGCAACTGGTCGGCAGGTCTGCCCAACGACTGCCAGTATCATCTGGCCGGGAGCAATATTGAATCGGGAGCAGTATGAACTGCACTGCCCGGAATGTACCGTCTCTGGTTGGCCGGGGCTGCCGGACTGGTTGAAATCAAGGGAAAAATGTTCGACAAGCTCAAACATCGATATGCCCACAGCAAACCTGCCACACATGCACACGCTCCCGGCTGCATATCCTGCCCTGTCCCGCCTGGATTCGTACCGACAACTGCGGGCAGACTCAAGTCCGCATCAGTATATCCGACAGGCCCCGCCCATGGCAATGGGCCTGTCCTGCTTGTGTCAACGCTGCACCATCCTGCCCGACCAGGAAAGAGATTGACAATGCCTGCCGGCAGATGAACAATCAAATCCGGTGACTGAACAGTGGCCACACAATGTTTCATCAATCTGGCATGGCAGATGCCTTGGCCGATCGTCGTTGAAATATGTCCGGGAGAAGCAGGCTGAACATGAAAAAAGCGACGCTCATCAGTCATTCGGGCAGATTGATTGGCTGGTTCGGCTTTCTCGTCATTTTGGCAACCTGGATTTTCACACTGCTGACCGCACATGAAAACCTGCGACATGAATTGCACCGCGCCGAGCAGGAAACAGATACCCTTGCAATAATTCTTGAAAGACACATACACGAGGCTTTTTCACGAGTGGAGACATCGCTTGTCACGCTACGGATCCTGTGTGAATCCGGTGGAGGCAGGAACGAAATCCACAGACACATGAACAGCATTGCAGGCTCAAGCCCCGGTCTTTTCAACCTGCTCTCGCACATCGATGACAAGGGAAATGTAACAGTCACCGACAAACCGGTATTCAGACAGACATTCAGCGGTGATCGCCCGTTTTTTATCCACCACAGGGACAACACATCCTCAAATCTTCTTATCGGGAACCCCATTCTCGGAAGGGTAACAGGGAAATGGTACATCCCCGCGAGTCTCCGGCTCCAGAACGCCGAAGGCCGGTTTGCCGGTGTTCTTCTGGCATCTCTCAATCCGGAATACTTTTCCATCATTTTCGAGGAAGTTACTCTCGGGAAAAACTCGCTGGCATGTCTCGCGGATTTTGACGGCATCATTTACAGCGGATATTCAGGCATGAGTAACCTCGGTCTTGACAAGAGAATCCCGCCGGACATCCTTGCCGATACCATGAAGCGACGGCACAGGACATCTTTTACCGCAACCAGTTTTGATGGCGTAAAGCGGATCCAGACGCTTGCACATATCAGAAACCGTCCGATGTTTATTACCGTGGGAGTAAGCCATGATGAATATCTTGAGCCCCTGTATGAAAGATATCTCCATCTAACCGGAATCCTCCTTTTGTTTTCAATCATACTGGCAATCTTCGTGCATCAGCTCCGCAAGGCGACAAGAATCCGCGATGCCGTTGAACAGGATCTGCGGGCAAGCGAGTCACGTCTGCGGGAAACCGGAAACAACCTGCCCGGTGGAATGATATACCAGCTGATTTTGACGAAGGCGGGACAACGGAGCTTTGTATACCTGAGCACAGGCTCACAGGCCCTCCATGGTCATTCGCCGGAGGAGATTCTTTCGGACGCATCGCTTGTGTACCGACAGATTCACCCGGCCGATTCAAGCCGCTTTGCCGGAGAAGAAGGCAGATGCCTTGAACGACTCTCGACGTTTGATATTGAGGTCCGCATCGTGACTGAATCGGGAGA
>JAKPMW010000429.1 GCA_029548715.1 Spirochaetota bacterium
GTGAACGCGGGAGCGGACGTATCGTGAATATAGCATCCATTGCCGGGCATGTTTCTGTCCCCGGGGGCGCCTGGTATCATGCCAGCAAGCATGCGCTTGTGGCAATCACGGATGCCCTGCGGATGGAGGTTCGTCCTTTTGGAATCCGGGTGGTCATGGTCAAGCCCGGTCTGGTCAAGACCGACTGGAGCCGGATAGCGCTTGAAAGCCTCAAGCGCTACTCGGGGCGGGGGGCCTATGCGGCGCTTGTGTCTGCGATGAACGAGTTTTTTGGCAGGGGCGGGGCGAGTGTGCACAAGGTAGCGCGCGTGGTTGTGCGAGCGGCCCTGGTGCGGAGGCCGTCAGTCTCCTATGCTGTTCCCTTTGAGGCCAAAGTCATCCTCTTTTTCAGACGCATCCTGCCGGACCGGCTGGTTGATGCAGCCATGCAGCACAGGCTGAGATTGCGGAAAACGAAACAGTAAACACTGTCAATCAGCTCTGACCGGCCAGTCTCCCTCAAGACACAGGATAATCCCGGATTAAATTTCATCAAATTTACTTTTTCTCTGGCCTGTCGGTTTGGCGTTTGTATCGGTCATGCGTTCAGTTCAGCCTGCCGTTTCCTTATCGCGGTCCCCCCCCATCCAGCGGGAGCGGGCCATCGTCCGCACGCCGCACAAAACAGCCGGCCAGTGAGGCCAGGAGGACCAGACCCGCACCGGTCGCAAACAGGAGGGGCAGGCCTCCCAGGGAGGCGGCTGCACCCAGGGCCAGGCCGATCAGGATCCCCGCACCTGCCGTGAGAAGGGAGACCAGCGAGGTGAAGCTGGCCCTTCCCGTGTCCGGTATCCGGCGCTGGATCTGTCCGCCGAAAGCGATCTCGAGCGGGGCCAGCATGGCAAAAAACGCGAAGTAGGCCGGTAAGAGCAGATCCGGTCCGGCAATTCCCGCCCCCAGGATACAGGCAGAGATCGCGGACCAGAGCCCCATCGAGCGCAGGCCCGTGAGGACTCCATGCCGCTGAAGCCAGGGGAGGAGGGCGCAGCCCAGGCCCTCGGCGGCAAAGCGCAGGCAACCCCAGAGCCCGACCAGTTCGAGGGGAACACCCCGCAGCAGGCCGTAGGCAGTATCGTATTCGTCGAGCATGCCCCATCCGGCCAGCACTCCGCAGCCGAAGAGCAGGGAAGGACGCATGCCGGGCAACCTGAGGGAGGTGTGCAGACTGGCAGCGAGTTCACGCATGGTCGGCCCGGCAGATACCTGACCCTGGTGACTCCGTGGCTGGCGTGCCCCGTCGATTTCAGGCATGAGCCAGAGGCAGGTTCCCGAAAGAAGCATGGCAAGAGCCGAGAGAGCGATGCAGAGTTCGCTGTCACGCGCGGCCAGCCAGGCTCCGCCCAGCATTGAAAGGACAAGGGCAATCCGTGACCAGACAGCAGCCCGGGCTGAGAGGGCTTCGTACTGTTCGTCAGCCCCTTCCCGGGCGAGGAGCCCGAAGAGGTACGCGTCGGCTGTCCCCGAGACGAAGGCTTCCTGCAGCCCCCAGAGGATGAAGCCCAGGGCAAACCCGGCGGGTTCGGGCCAGATGAGCCAGCAGGTGAACCCGATGGCCTTGGCCAGCATGCCCAAGAGCAGGGTCTTGCGCCGGCTCCAGCGGTCGGCGAGGAATCCGGACGGGAGCTCGAATACAAGCATGCTTCCGGCCCAGAGGGCGAGGATCAGGGCGATTCCGCCCGCACCAAGACCATGTTGCTGGAGCAGGATGACGTAGACCGGGTAGACAAGTGCTGCGTCCTGAAAGAAACGAAAGGCATGCCAGAGCATGCTCACCCGCTTGAGGTTCACAGGGGAATCCCCCCGTCCAGGATATGCTCGCCCGATACCGTATGGATATGGGGTTGTTCATCCTGCATTCTGGCCGATATAAACTGACCCTGCAGGGGGGAGACCTCTGGTGCTGAAAGCTGATCCGGCAGCCCGATGACGAGGGTGGTCCCGGGGGCTTCGTACCCCGTGCCAAGCCACCAGACGGGAAGCCCCCTGCTGCCGGTCAGGATGCAGGGCAGGAGCGTGAGGCAGCCATACGCTTTTCGCAGATCAGTCAGGTCCAGCTCGTGCCAGAGATCCCCTGCCGGGTCGTACCAGACGCAGGGGTGTGAGGTGTCGCCTGTCAGGGCCAGCCAGAGGATGTCCGGCCCTGCGGCGGCAGCCTGGGCTTCGACCGACTCCCCCGGTATGAGGACCCTGCGGGTGTTTTCTCCCCGGGTCACCTCGATGAAGTTTGTTCCCAAAAAGCAGGAAACCGAATGGTGTGCTATTGTATGGCGTGCAAATGGCTCCATCCTGACGCTCCTTGGAAGTCAGATATCCTCCGGATCTATCCGGGATTGGCATGACGAAAACATGATACCCTTTGGCTTTCCGGGACAGTCCATCAAGTAATTGCAAAATAATGCTGTTTATCCCGGATAGCTGCAATACGGAGGCTGCAGTCCCGTCGTGTAATGTATACAAGATACGAGCGAGGACGGACGGGATGAAGGCTGCATGGCATGAACGATATGGTGGCCCCGAGGTCATGATGATCGGGGAATATCCCCGGCCTGAGCCGGGTCCCCACCAGCTCTTGATCAGGGTGCGTGCGACAACAGTCAACCGGACTGACAGCGGGTTCAGAACACCCGAGTACATGATCATTCGCCTGATGAACGGGATTTTTCGGCCCAGACGGAAGATTCTTGGGACGGAATTTTCCGGCGAGGTGGTTGCGCTGGGTCATGCGGTCAGCGAGTATTCGGTTGGTGACGCCGTGTTCGGGCTCAGCCCTGTCCGCTTTGGTGCGTATGCCGAGTACCTTGTCGTTGATGAGCATGCACCGATTGCCCGTGTTCCGCAGAATGTGAGCATGGAGGAGGCGGCTGCGGTCTGTGATGGTCTGACACTGGCCATGGCCTATTTCGACAGGATTGCCCCGTTTCAGGGAAAGCGTATTCTCATCCACGGTGCGTCCGGTTCAATCGGATCGGCAGCGGTGCAACTGGCCCGGATATGCAGGATGAAGGTCACTGCGGTCTGCGGACC
>JAKPMW010000434.1 GCA_029548715.1 Spirochaetota bacterium
AGACCCAGGAGCTCCATGATCCCGGGACTCCCCTTTTCACGGATCACATGCGGGCGCCCACTGATTCCGGCCAGCTTGCCTGCAGCCAGCAAGGCGGATTCAAAATCCCCGACTTCATCGACCAGCCCCCGCGACCTGGCCTGGCTTCCCGAAAAGACCTGCCCCTGGGCCAGATCCTCGAGCGTGGCCTTTTCGATGGAACGGGCTGTGTGCACCACATCAAAAAACTGTGTATATGCGTCCTGCACCATCCCCTGCAGGAGTTGGCGCTCTTCATCCGTCATCCCGCGAAAGGGAGAGAGAATGTCCTTGAACCGGCCGCTCTTTATCACGTTCCAGTTTATCCTGGCCCACTCGTACAGTCCATGCATGTCGGGAGCCGACATGATTACCCCGATCGAGCCGGTAATCGTCCCGGCATTGGCATGGATGCTGTTTGCGGCGCAGGCGATATAATACCCGCCCGATGCGGCCACATCCCCCATGGATGCCACAACCGGCTTTCCCGTATCCCTGAAGCGGCGCAGGGCATGATACAACTCCTGTGTCGCACCGATACTGCCTCCGGGGGAATTGATGCGTACAACCAGCCCCCTGACAAGATGGTTTTCAGCCATCCTGCGAATGGTCTCAACCACGGCCGGAGCACCCCTCCCGCCGGCATTCATGAAGCCCTGCTGCGGGGAATACTCGATCACCCCTTCAATATCAAGAACCGCAATACCAGGGCGGTCCGGCCCCTCGGCCGTCATCCCGGCCGGAACATCACTCTCGCCCCGCAGGACAAGCAACAGCCCGGCCAGAAATGACAAAAGGAAGCCGAGTGTGCACAAAAAGAGGAGCCGCTCGTGGCGCCTGCCCGACAGGGCAGTATCAATCGGTTGTGTCTCGTGTTCGGTCATCAGAGCCTCCTCACCCCGTCTACAATATAAGCCAGCAGGGAACAGGGGGCATCAGCCGTCACCAAGGAGGACGGAAATCCCTCCGTTGAGTGTTCCAAACCAGACATAGCGCCCCTCAAAGGCAATGCTGATGACGTCATTGCCCGCCAGCCCGTCATGTATATCGTAGACCCTCCAGGCCCCGGTGCGTGGCTCGTACACTGCAGCCCCCCCCTCGAGGGTCCCGGCCCAGACCCTTCCGTCAGGCCCGACCGAGACGGCGTGCACAAAATCAACCGGCAATCCCGAGTTGGCCCTGGTAAACTGGCGCCAGTTGAGCCCGTTTTCATCACAGGAGAACAGCCCGTCCCCGTGGGTGGCGATCCAGAGCCGCTGGCCGTCAAACGCCATGGACTTGACATTTTTCAGTGCTGAACCGAGCGGAGCCGACCAGACCTGCCAGACACCCCGGCGCAGGTCATAGCGTGCAATTCCGCCGGCCAGCGAGCCCGCCCAGACCGAACCGGGTGTCGGCGTGATGGTGACAATGTTTTCATCAGGCAGACCATCCTTCGTGCGCCATGTCTTCCAGGTGTTGTCCCGGAAATCAAGCATCGAAACCCCGTTTCCGATGGTCCCGACCCAAAGCCGCTCATCGGAGACCGTGACGCACTTGACCCTTTGCCCTGCCAGACCGGCCACAGTCAATACGGTCTGCCATTTGTCCGTCCGTTTGTCAAACCAGGCCAGCCCTTCAAAGGTGGCCGCCCAGACCCTGGACTGGTCAATCCAGAGGTCCCTGATCAGATCCGAGACGAGTCCCGAATTTTTTGCGGTAAACTTCTGCAGCCGGCCCTGGCTGCGGGAAAACCGGGTCACCCCTCCCAGCCAGGTCCCCACCCAGACGTCATCCCCGTCAAAGCGGATCGAGCTGACAGAGTTGTCCCCCAAACCGTCTTCGACGGTTATCGTTTTCCAGACGACAGCCTTCTTGAGTGAAAGGGCCTGCCCCCGATGGGGCCAGAGAGGATGTTCGGCAAGAAGCCTGTTGATGTAGTACAGGGCCAGTTCACGTCGCCCCTGCCTGAGAGCCCATTCAGAAACCCTGAAGAGCGCATCCGCTGCCTGGGGCGTTCTCCTGCCCGAGCGGACAATCTCAAGCCGGATTTCCAGCACCCTGTCCGGCCGTGCCAGCCGGGTATAACAGACCACGAGGAAACCGCGCCAGCGGTCAGCAACTTCGGGAGGGTACTGGTACTTTCCAAGGATGGTCTCGACCAGGGCAGCCGCACCGGACCAGTCCCCGGCCCGCATCCGCAGGGACGCCTCATACTCGTCAAATTCCCTCCGGGGGGCCTTTCCCTCGGGAAACCAGCGCGCGTACAAGTCTCGCGCGTACAGAAACGCGGGCAGATCCCCGGCGGCATGCGCTGCTCCGGCAAGCGCAATCAGGGCCCGCTCGGTCTCCCGGCCATACCCGGTCTTTTCGACAAATTCCCTGTACAGCCGTACCGCAGCAGCATGCTTCCCGCCTGCGGCAAGGCGGTCGGCTGCGCTCAAGCCGGTCGCCGTATCAGATGCCTGGCACAAAAGGGACAGAAGGACCGCAATCACTCCCGCAAGGGATACCCGCCTCATTCCTGCATCCTTTCTGCGCGAAAACAGCACCACCCCGGCACAATCCATGTTCAAGGATACTCATAAAACGGGATGTACTCAAACGGCTCATTTGCTGCACCAGACAGGCAAGGCCCGCCTGGGTCAGGTTTCAGCGCAGGCCGGTATCAGCGCAAACGGTTTGACGGCCAGCCGCAGCAGGATGTACCTTGTCCCGGTGAATGCGCACCTCCAGCACAATCCCGGCGAAACCCCGCCTGTCCTCACGGTGGGGCAGCTCTGCGCCCTGATCAAAACCAGCCTGGAAGAGATGTTCTCCACAGTCCTTGTTTCGGGCGAAGTCTCGAATCTGCGCGAATACGACTCGGGACACACCTATTTCACAATCAAGGAACAGAAGGCATCCATTTCGGCTGTCCTCTTTGCCGGTGTCCGCCGCGCCCTGCCGGCAGGCCTCCGCCTCAAGGACGGAATGAAAGCCGTGTTTTCAGGCCGTGTCTCGTTTTACAGCGACCGGGGACAGTGCCAGATCGTGGTCAGCGGAGTCACGCCGGAGGATGGTGAAGGCGATCTCTACCGCCGTTTTGAGGAACTCAAGCACAAGCTGGGCGAGGAAGGTCTTTTTTCCGAGTCACTCAAAAAACCGCTCCCCTGGTACCCGCGCCGGGTAGCCGTGGTAACATCAACGGGGGGATCCGTCCTGCATGATATCATCGAAACCAGCGCCGGGCGTGCCCCCGGAATCGACATCATCGTCTATCCCTCAGCCGTCCAGGGCGAGAATGCCGCCGCCGAACTGGTGCAGGCCCTGCGCCAGGCCGACCGTGACGGGCTGTGCGACGTGATCATCATCGCCCGGGGGGGCGGCTCCATCGAAGACCTCTGGCCGTTCAATGACGAGCAGCTTGCCCGGACAATCGCGGCCTGCCGCACACCGGTCGTCAGCGGAGTCGGGCACGAACCTGACGTCACCATCTGCGATTTTGTGGCCGATCTGAGAGCACCCACCCCCTCCACTGCAGCCCTGCGGGTCTTTCCCGAGCGGCAGGCCCTGGCTGACTCCCTTGCCAGCTACCGGCGAAGACTGGATGAAACAGCCACACGGCGCCTGCGCCGGGCCCGGGAGCGGCTTGAACCGTACACGGCCGCGTCGCTGATGCGTGTTCTTCGCTCCCGTATCGAATACCTGACGCAAAAGACCGACTCCCTCACCGGGACAATCAGGCAACGGATCCTGCTGCGCATCAGCGAGGCGCGAGGCAGGCTGGGCGTCCTCGCGGCCGGGCTGGGCAAGCATGATCCCGGTCTGCCCTTCAAAAAGGGATACGCCCTGGTACGGGACAAGAATGGACCGGTCAGCTCGGCCAGCCGCCTTGCCGTTGGAAACGGGATCCAGGTATCCTTTGCCGATGGCACGATTGACGCCACTGTAGTCAAAACCGCCGAAACACCCAGGCAATCCCGAACAACCGGAGGAGACTCATGAAACACGACGGGCAACACCCTTTCGAAAGCGGGCTGGAACGCCTTGAA
>JAKPMW010000435.1 GCA_029548715.1 Spirochaetota bacterium
TTCAAGGCGACGGATGAAGGCCAGGGTGTAAACATGACGCTTGGTCTTCCCGTGGTGCGGACATCACCGGATCATGGAACAGCGTATGATATTGCCGGCAGGGGCAGGGCAGACTGGCGCAGTATGGCAGCCGCCTTCAGCCTGGTATTGCCTCCCGCCTGATGGACAGCGATCGCCCTGGATCTGTCCAGGGCTGATGCTGAAAAAACTGACAATTTGGCGTATACTTCACCCTGACCGCGAAGTTCAGGTAACGTTGTTGCTGCGGTCCGTGATCTCTCCAGAGGAGGGAATAATCATGACAATACGTCGGACAACTGCGCTGCAGACTGTCGTGGTATTGATGATGCTTCTGCTTGCTTCCTGCAACGTGTTTGACCCGCTGTATTCGGATGATGGTGCCGATGAGTTTGACAAGGCCCTCTCGAATGCCGAAGCGGCCATGAAGCGGGATGACTTTTCTACGGCAGTCAATCTGTATCTTGAGGCTTTGCGCAAAAAGCCAACTTCGTCTGAAGCCATGATCGGGCTTTCGTCGGCCATCATACTGCGGGATATTCAGATCAAGGATGTACCGGCCCTGATGAATGCGATTTTCAACATCGATGCCAGCGGGACCAACACCAATACCTTCCTGTCCAGCCTTTCGACACCGACTGTGGACTACAAGGCCAGGATTATGGCTGCTGTGTCCAATGCAGCCTGGTACAGGGCTCCCGTGATCGGGATCAACCCGGTGACCGGGGCGGTACGGCTTGGGCCTGACAATCTTCCCTGGGCGCTGCCCAGCGAAAGTGACGGGGTGATCCCCACGTCCGATCGCAACGTAACCCTCAACTATCTGATCATCAAGGCCGTTCATGTTGCCCTGACGGTGCAGGAGCAGTTTGTCGTTACCCAGAGTCTGGTCGCGAATATCGATACGGATGCCCTGACCACGTACGACATGTCTTCTCTTTCGATGGATGAGGCCGCTAACCGGACGGCATTTATCAATTTCCATGTTTCGTACACAAACACGATATACTCGCTGAGCAATACGTATACAAAAATCCTCTCGACCCTGACGGCGACCAACAACAACTCATCCCTGATCAACCTGATCGGAGTGGCTGATGGCATGGTCAATCTCCTCCAGGCTCCTGACTCGGGAATGTCGGCAGAGTCCGTGGCCAGGGCAGTGGATGCGGTATCCGACATTCGCACCAGCCTGAATAATCTCGTTAACTCGATCACCAATGATTCAACCGGTATCAAGGCGGGTTTTGACACACTTTCGATGTTCAGGGTCCAGATTGAAAATTTTGCCAAGTACTCGAACATCATGCTGATCAAGTCATCCAACTGGATGCCATACTAAAAAAGGAGGGCACGCATGAAACGACTGTTTGCAGCGTTGATCATCAGCGCCTTGGCTACCGGATCGCTCGCGGCTCTCGATGCCCCGCAGGTGGACATCCTCAATTTGAGGTCCAAGGCCATGGGTGGGGTTCGTTTGTCAATCAACGACGACCAGTATGCGATCATGAACAACCCTGCGGGGACTTCGCTTCTCGAACGAAGCTGGGTATCCCTTGTGCAGGCGCATTTTGTCTTCTCGGGAGATTTCCTGAGTCTGTATGACCACAAGGATGCTTTTACCGGAATTGCTTCTGGTGAATCGGATATTGACAACTCGACCTGGAACTACCTTTCGCGGATGAAGATCGCGGTGGGTTCGGCTCCACTGTACTTCACCATGCTCAATATCCTTCCATTCAACATCAACCTCGCCGTGTTCAACTCCCTCAACGTCCGGATGAAGGCCAATCCCGATATTCCTGTTCCTACCTGGGATATGCTGACCTACAATGACACGGTCCTTGTTGGGAATATTGCCGCTGAGGTGCTTGACATCAAGTCGCTGGATATGGAGCTGCATTTTGGTGTCAATGCCAAGATCATCAACCGCGTCCAGTACCGGAAGGAAAAGATGGATCTCTTTTACCTCTACAATCTGGGCAGTCTCGATCTCAAGGAGATGGAGATTCGCCGGGGATTGGCGTTTGGTATGGATCTTGGCTTTGTGGCCACCTTTGGCGAGAAAAAGGATCTCAAGGCATCTCTTACGTTGTCGGATTTTTATGCGACCAGATTTGCCTGGACCAAGCCGACAAGTACGGACAGTATCGGGGATGTTGTCTTTGGTGACGGGACTGATGCCGGCGCCGCCTACATTGATCCCAGTCTGGCGATTGGCGCCTCGTATCGTCTGGGCACGATTATTCCCCTCATTCTTGAGGACCTTGTTTTTGCGATGGACATCCGGGACCTGTTTGATCCGGACAGCAACTCCTTCCTCAAGGTGTATGCCGGGTTTGAATTTGCCATGCTTGGCTTTATCAAGGTGCGGGGAGGCGTGTATCAGGGATATCTCTCTGGTGGCGTGGGGATTGACATTCCGATCCTTCCCATCGAAATCGATTTTGCCTACTGGGCAGAAGAGCTGGGCGAGTATCCGGGGCAGGAACGGCTTGACAACATTGGCGTGACGGTCAACGTGGTATTTTGATGGTTTGAGACGGGATAATGAACAAACGCTGCCGGGCTGTGTTGCCGGCAGCGTTTGCAATGAAACCAGACAGAGGTGCCTGATATGGAAGAGATGTCCCTGACTCCGCTTGTGCTCCAGCTGGCAGTCTTTTCGGGTATGATACCGGTGCCTGGTGCCGGCGTTCTGGCTGTTCTTCCCGTGCTGTTTGCCTGGCTGTGATGTCGAATCCCTGGTTTGTATACATCCTGCGCTGTGCGGATGGCACGTATTATACCGGTATCTCCAACGACATTCAGGCGCGACTGGCTCGCCACAACAGCGGAAACGGCGCCAGCTATGTCCGCTCAAGAAGACCGGCTGTTCTTGTCTGGTGGGAGTATGCCGGGACTTGTGGTGCGGCCCTGAAAAGGGAGGCCGCCATCAAGGGCTATGGGCGTGAGGCAAAGGAGCGGCTTGTCCGCGGCGAGCCGCTGGCCGGAGCAAGAGGCGGGGTCCGGCCCGGTGTTTGTGGGCCGTTTCAGCAGGCCAGACTGTTTCACTGGTAGGGTGCCCCTGCCCGGTGATGCAAGCACAGTTCAGGCTCTGGTGTGTGAAACCCTGTTGCCGGGTGTCTCTGCTGGATCAAGCCTGAATGGGACAAAGGGCCGACCGCTTCCCGAGTAAAACTTTGAAAAGAATTCATAGTACTCAAGCCGAAGCGTCTGGATGGTTACGACCATCCCTTCAAGCACGATGATCAGCAGATTTCCTCCGACGAAAATGACGGCGCTCGCCAGTCCTCCCCCGCCCAGCCTGGTCATCTCGATGACTGCAAGGGAGAGCCCGCCGTGTGCCAGGGCAAAGGCACCGATACGCACAAACGAAAATGTGTTCCCGAAAAACCAGGTAACGGTGTCGATACCCTCGATGACTGCCTCAATAGCCCAGGTGCCAGCACCATGGGGAAAGAGTCTCCCTCCCCGGATGAGATGCCCCAGCGGTTCACTCGCCATCACGAGCAGG
>JAKPMW010000439.1 GCA_029548715.1 Spirochaetota bacterium
GAAGGCCTTTCCCACGACGGGTAATCGAAAGATCCCTGTCCTTGTTGTGGCCTACAGTGACCGCGCCATGAATGCCGTCTCCACCAAGGCCTTTTACGAAAACCTCCTCAATGGGGCAACGTCTTCTGACATGTCCATGCGCAAGTACTACCAGGACATGTCCAACGGGGCGCTCAACCTGACCATCGACGTGCATGGCCCATATACGGCACCCAAAACGCTCGCTTACTACGGAGGCAATACTGGCGGTCCAGGGAGTGATGCCTATCCGGGCGAGCTTGTCGGGTATGCCATCGACCAGGCCGAGGCGGCCGGGGTCAATTTTGCCCCGTACGACAACGATGGAGACGGAAAAGTTGATATCGTGATGGTTATCCACGCCGGTCCGGGAGAGGAGAGATCAGGTTCCGGTAACGACATCTGGTCCCATGCCTGGGATCTCTATAGCGCCGGATCTGGTAATCGTTATTACGATGGCAAGACGATCAGCAAGTACACGATCCAGCCCGAGTACAACAGTACGGCCGGCGATTCGACAATCGGGGTGTTCTGTCACGAGTTCGGACACGTCCTGGGCCTGCCCGACATGTACGATACATCCTACCAAACCTACGGGGCCGGCAGGTTTACCCTGATGGCGGGCGGCTCCTGGCTGGGGGCGACCTCCGGCTCACGGCCGGCCCCGCTTTTGGCCTGGGAAAAACGCAAGCTCGGCTGGCTGACGACAAAACTGCCGGACGGAACCACGGTCGCCGATGCCGGCGGTGTGCAGGATGTGATGCTTGCATCCCGCACCTCTGCCGGGCAAAGCCGGCCGCTCCCGCTTGTGCCCCTTCTGGCCCTCGGACTTGCCGGACTGGGCGGGTTTTTTTCCTGGCGTCGGCGTGACCTGCGGGGCATCATCATCCCCCTGATCGTTGCGCTCTTCGTTCCCGGTTCGATGGTGTTTCTGGCGAGTTGTAGTGATGATGATTCCGGCGTGATCGTCCTCCCCTGGAACAGTTCACAGTCGGTTATCTCCAGTTCCCCGGCCTCGCAGGCGGGCTCCGTCTCCAGTACAACAAATTCGGGCAGTCTTGCTTCCAGCCAGGCATCGCTCTCAGGGAGTGCCGGTTCCGTATCGAGCCAGGCGTCCATGTCAGGTAGCGCCGTTTCGACTTCCGCCTCGGGTAGCGTGATATCGGTGTCATCGTCGGCTGTCGCAAGCAGTTCTGCACCAGTCAGTTCGGCTTCACAGGCCATGGTTTCACTACCATACGAGCAGAATTTCAATGCTTCATCGTCGATTCCGTTCGGGTGGCGCATGATTTCTGGCACATGGGGGGTTTACACTGGAACGTATGCCGTTGGAGGAAGTGAAAATTCAATCAAACTTGATGGAACCAAGACAATTGAAATGCCATTTTTTAACCAGAGTGCACTCAGTCTTGATGTTGAGGGCTATTACAATGTTTCGAGTGGGGGAAACTCTCCCCTGACTATCAGGGCCTGGACCGGGTCGTCCTGGAATGATGTTGTTACGATCACTGACTTTCCGTCGAGGTCAGGTTGGGATGCCAGTTTGCGGCCTCAGTCCCAAAAGAGCATTTCGCTTCCGGCAAATACAACCGGCATCCGGTTTGTGTTTACAAAGACGACAGGCAATCTTTCACTGGATAACGTATACGTCCGGTTGACAGGTGTTTCTTCAAGCTCATCCTCCATTTCTTCCGTCGTTTCCAGTTCGGCTGTCTCCAGCTCCAGCCAGGCGGTCTCATCCAGCAGTTCTTCATCTCTCAGTAGTGCTGCGTCCTCGGTATTCTCGGCGCATGCGTTGACGGTCGATGGTGGCTGGACGGCCGGGACGATTACGGTACCTGATGGCGAGGTCTGGTTCTCGTTTGAGGCGACGGCCGGAGCGTCGTACTCTATCTATTGGGACGATGCCTGGCAGGGAAGCGGGAGCTACACACTCTATGCCGCGGTATCCTGTTACCGGGCCGACAGGACGACATCCTATTTTATTGAACTTGATTCCGCCTACACGACACCCAAGTATATTACGGCGGCAGTCAGCGGGACGATCTATCTCAAAGCGGTGCCGTACGATGGGACGGGGACACTTGCCATGCGTGTGACCAGTTCCGGGCCACCCTCTATTTCCCTCGACGATATCGAGTCCAGCCATACGGCCATCAAGATCCCGCTGGGCGACAGCCAGGGCAAGCAGTATTACCTCGTCGAAAACAAGCGCCGCATCACGGGAACCTGGACCGAGTACCTCCCCGGTGACGGGCTCTTGATCTGCCACATCCATGACGGCGTCACGGCGGCCTATCTTGCAAGCAATGCCGTCAACGACACGTCAAGCAGGATCCACGGGGTTAACGTGGTCGAGGCCGACAACAATGCCAGTCTCTGGGTCAAGTCAAGCCAGGGCCAGTCCGGCGACCTCTTCAAGAGCCGCAGCTTTAAGCCCGCGACCAGTCCAGCCACCGTGCGCTACACGGCGACGGCCAGTCCCTGGGCCCTGACGACGACTGCCAGCGGGGTGTATCTCGAAAATATCAGCGCGGCCGGGCCGACGATGACCTTTACCCACCGGGTCGAATAGGGCCCCGGTGGCAGGGGCTGCATTCCGGATTGAGTGCTTCAGTCCTGAATGGCGCAGCGCAGCGACGGGACGCTGTTCATCATGATAGATCAAGTATGGTGAACGGCGTCCGGCGGTACAGGGCCGCAGTACCTGCGGGATGGAGCAGCCGGGCAGACACCAGATGATGGGCCAGTTATTCCACCTGCGCTCTTTTTCCGGGCCAGGCGGCGCCAACCAGTGCGGCCAGGATCAGGAGTCCTCCGGCGACAAGCGAGAGCGTAAGGGATTCGGCAAAAAGGGCGATTCCGAGGATGGCCGCCAGCAGGATCCGTGAGGATGAGACGATGGCTCCACCGGCAGCACTGATATGCCTGTAACCGGTTGTCAGCATCACCTGTCCAAGGACACCCAGGATTCCGCCACCGGCCAGTGCCAGGATGACCGGGAGACTGCGCGGCATGACAAAGACCGGAATGAGAAAAATTCCGTTGACCAGCATTCCCACCCCAAAGAGCCAGAAGACGATCGTCCAGACGCTGTCGTGCTTGCGGGCCTCGCGCAGGCAGGGGATTGCAAAGCCGGCGACAAGGCCGGACGTCAGGCCGAGGAGATCGCCCGGGGTCAGACCTCCCAGATCTGGCCTGAGAACAAGGGCGGATCCGGCCAGGGCCAGGACCAGAAGGAGATAGTGCAGCGGGCGGGTGGCCTCGCGGTTGATCCATGGCGCAAAGATGAGGACGAAGGCCGGATAGGTCATATTGAGCAGGTTGGCATTGGTCACAGTGGTGGTATCGAGTGCTGCGAAAAACAGGAGTACAGCGAGGGTGTTGCTGGCAGCCCGCAAAAACACCCAGCGGGGGGACTGGGGCCAGAGACTGCGGGTGGTGCGCAGGAGGACCAGGCCAGCCACGATAAAGCCGCTGGCAAAGCGGACAAAGGACATCTGGATACCGGGGATGGACTCGGCGAGGGATGCATGCTTGGCCAAAACCGTCGCCAGGACAAAGCACAACTCGGCGGCGAGGACAAGGATGGCTCCATAGAGGGGTCCGTGCAGGCGAAAACGGTCTGGTGTTGCGTGCATGATGCTCCGGCTGCCGTACGGGTGGGCCGCAACCCTCCCGTTGATGTCTATCTTACTGTGCGAGGCCGAGCCTGCGCAGCTTGTCGAAGGCTGAACGGAAATCATCCGAGTTGAGGATGGCAGGCGGGAGGCGCCCGATCGCCTGACCATAGGCCTTGCCGACGGGCTGCATCCGCTGGCGGAATTCGGCGGTCTTGCCGAGGACGGTTTTTGTGTCAACGCTGCCGGCGTACTCGTCTCCCAGGATACGAAGTTCGTTTTGCATCCTCGAAATGATAGACGAAAAACGGTCGATCGAGACGACGGCTTCCGCTGGTGTGCGGATATTGGTGACGGCAAGCGTCAGGGCGGTGACTTCGGTCACCGCCTTGTTGAGGATGACATCGATCCGGGAGAGTGCCTCGTCCGTGCGGTCTGCGGCAGAGGCAAGGGAGGGCAGCAGGGAGAGGAAAAAGACTGCGGTGAAAATCCGGATGATTTTCATGGGAAGGTCCTTTGGGGCGGATTGCAGATAATCCCAATTATGGTGCGGGTGGGTATGGACAATCAAGCAGCGCGCTCGATTACGGGTTGCCTCACAATTGATGTAACCGAAGAAACAGGGGTCACCTGTATGGGAAAGAACGAAAAAGAGCCTGTCTCAAGGAAATCAACGAGAAGGGCTTGTGTCCTGAGTGCAGGTCCGGTTCAAGAAAGGGGGCGTCCTGTGCCGATGATAGGGGATATCCCCCTGTGTCTGGTCAGTCCGGGGCGGTGAGAGGACGAAGGCAGGCATGAGCTTTGACAACGAGTTGCTCCAGGGCAGCATCAGGCAGGAGAGCACGTTTTTACGGGTCATCCGGATCAACGAAGGGATCAAACGCATCTCCGATCTCTCGTTCAATATCCGTTTGCGTGCCATCAATACCCTGATTTTTGCCTACAAGCACCAGGAGTCCCGCTCGGGGATTCCGGTGATCTCTGCCGAGATGATCAAGTTCAGTATTGAACTTGAAGAACACGCTGTGGCCATTACACGTGTGGCCCATGACATGCTCCGACACATTACCTGGTTTACCAAGCGGGACCGGATGCAGCAGTATTTCGAAAGGGTCTCAAACCTCCTGCGCCGGATCGAAAACAGGGAGGCCGCTGACGGGGTACTGGGCAAGATCAGGGGCGGGTACAGCGTTGTTCGCACGAGGACCTTTACCTCGACGGCCGAAGGGATGAAGCATCTCTTTGCGGGGATCAATGTCCTCCTGCGGTTTTGCATGACCGGGCGTGTCTTGGGAACCATGACCCGCATCGAATCAGCGCGCTCGGGGCGGGACCGGACCTATTTTATGAAGCTGGCCGATGATTTTCGCTTTGCCATCAAGGAGACTGAAGGGATTTTGCGCACACTGGCCGAGATTGACCGGGACAAGGACAAACGCTGACCGAGCGTGCATCTCTACCTCCCCCTACCTATTTCCACTGGAACTCTTTTGCGGCCGAGCGACAGGCGAAGTACCCGTAACGAAGTGGAGGGTAAAGTCGCCGAGCCGCGTTGCGCCAGGGCGAAGTGCCCGTAACGTAGTGGAGGGTGATGGCGCAGAAAAACGAAGCGACATAGGGATATTACCTATTTCCACTGGAACTCTTTTGCGGCCCGGTTATGCTCCGCTCCCGTTTTGGAAAACACGTGCGTTCCGTCATTGCGCGAGACGAAGTACAAAAAGTCGTGTTTTTCGGGGTTGGCCGCCGCTGCGATGGACGACTTCCCCGGGTTGGCGATCGGCCCGGCCGGGTAGCCGGCATGGAGATAGGTATTGTAGGGTGATTCACGCTTGAGGTCCGAGTAGTACAACTTTTCGCGCACCTCGCCGAGGATGTACTGGATCGTGGCGCAGCTTTCAAATTTCATCCCGATCCGCTCGCGGTTGACAAAGACTCCGGCGATTTTTGGCCGTTCGAGCGAGCTGGCCGCTTCGCGCTCGACGATCGAGGCCAGGATGATCGTCTTGTACAGCCCAAGCGGGGAGGCGGCCATTTTGCTGATCAGGTCCCGGCCCACCTGCTGCCTGAAATTGGCCAGCATCATCCGCACGATGTCGCGCGCATTGGCCCCCCAGGGGACCATGTAGGTATCCGGAAACAAAAAGCCCTCGGTTGTCTTGGCGGCAGGGAGTGCGGCCTCAAGCCCGGCCTCACGCAAAAGCGAGATGTCGGAGGCCGCCTGCAAAAAATCCTGCTCCTTGACCAGACCGCTGGCCGCCATGATGCGGGCCACGTGACGGTTGTCCTTGCCCTCGGGGACGGTGACGCGGACCGTGTGGACCTTGCCCTCAAGCAGGGCATCCAGTATTTCGTGGGCCGACATCCCGCTGTCCAGCCTGTAATATCCGGCCTTGATGCGGGATGATGCATCACGCAGTTTGCCGATAAACTTGAAAAACGTGATCGAGCGGAGTACGCCTTCGCTGGAGAGATCTTCGGCGACCTTGTAAAAACCGGAACCCGCCTTGACGTGATACAGAAACTGTTTTCCGGCCTCCAGGGGTGACGAACCGAGATAGTGCCAGGCGCCCAGCAGGCCGAGGGCCAGGATCAAGCCAAGGGTCAGGACGAGATATTTCTTGCGAGACATAGAGAAAACTCCATACAGGATATGTTCCAGTAAAGATACATCCCGAAACGAAGATGGAACAAGTCGGCCCTGAAGGCAGGGTCTGACCGCAGAAAGCAGATAGCCGGGGCAATCCCGTCGAAGCCGCGTTTTTCGGAGGATGGCCGGAACAATGCGGCAGGACAGCACTGTCATTCAAACAATATGCGATTGATCGACGAAGTGCACGCACACCCCTGCGTCCTTCGTTTGTGCATGTCGGCCAGGCTGTCACCAGCAAGAGGGCGAGTATCTGCTCTTTGGCGACAGGCTGGGAAAAGCGCAATACCGCACATTGTGCGAACTGGTTTTTCATAAAAAAAGAGCACCCCGTCGGGTGCCCTTCGTCTGGCAGCGGTATCGCGAATCAGCCCTTTTTGTTGATCGCTTCGATGAGGATATCGAGTTTTTGTGCGATCTCGTTGACCTGGCCCTCCATGCGGCGGATGCGCTGGTTGGCCTTGTGGAAGCCCTTGAAGATGAGGTGTTTGGTGTTTTCGATCTGGTTGACCGTGTGCTCGAGATGTTCGCGCGTCTTGATCATGCGTGCTTCGATGATGTCCGTTTCGGTCTTGATGTTGGTCAGCTTGTTGTAAATCTCGTCGGCTGCAATCTCCATACAGGGGGCCTCCTCGTGATTTGGCTGCTCTTATGGAACGAAAGCCCGTTCCATGTCTGCACTATAGCCCGCCTGACTCATTCTGTCAAGAGATACGTGGCAATCGGGATACGCAGTACAACTGCATGAAGTACCTCTTTCGTATCCCGGACAGCCAACATATTTCCATGATACTGCGTTGTCTATTCCGGATTGTCTGATGGCGAGGCGGTTTTTTATGGGGAACAGGCCTCAGTCCCGGGTATGTGCGTACTTTGCGTGGGGGCACAAAAAAACCGGCCTGTGTGGCCGGCGTTTTTGTGCCCGGGTAGTCCCCGGAAGGCAATCCCGAAACATTACGGATTGACAAAGGCATCCTTGAAAACCGTCATCCGACAGACGCGAGATCCTCTGGCTGACCGGGATTGTCTTGGCCTGCAGCATGGCCGGGGCGAAGATCTTCGATGTGCTGGTCATGCTTCCGGATATCATTGTCTCAGGGTGGAGTCTGCTCGATGCCTTTACCGGGGGTGGCTTCATGTTTTATGGTGGAGTGGCCGGTGCCCTGATTGGCTTCATCTGGTACTGCCGGGCCCATCGTCTTGATCTCCCGGCCTGGCTTGACCTCTATGCCCCGGCCCTGGCCCTGGGCCAGGTCTTTGGCCGAATGGGCTGTTTTATGGCCGGCTGTTGTTATGGTGCCCCGACCGATTGTCCGCTCGGCCTTGTTTTTGACCATCCGGACAATGCCGTGACACCCCGGGGCCTGGCCCTGCATCCGACCCAGGTGTACGAGGCCGGCTTTGCCCTTGTGCTCTTTGTCCTGCTGCAGGTGCTCTGGCGCCGGCGCCGGCCACGCATGCCGGGCGGGCTGATGGCGGTCTGGGTGCTTGGCTATGCTGTCTTCAGGTTTGGCGTCGAATTTATCCGTTTTGATCCCCGGGGGGGATTGCTCTTGGGCCTGCTGACACCCTCGCAGGTCATCAGCCTTGCGCTGATTGCGGGACTGGCAGTATGGCTTGGTCGTCTGCATACAAGACGGTGTCCGGGCTGACAACCGTGCACACACGCAGGCTGCAGGACCATGGTATCGGGAGAACAAAAAACCGGCCTTTCGGCCGGTCGCTGAGCGGGTGATGGGAATCGAACCCACGTTTTAAGCTTGGGAAGCTCACATTCTACCATTGAATTACACCCGCGATTGTCAACACAGGAAATATACGGAGAGGGGAAAAAGGCGTCAAGAATTCTGCGCGTGTGTTTTTCAGCACCAGGGAGGCCTGCGTCCGATAGCAGGATCGGCACGGGACGCAGGCGGATCCCCGGGGGCTGAACACTGTTCCCCAAAAAGCATCCTTACAGCATATCACGCTCGAGTGCCCGGATGATCCGGTCAGACCTGACAAGCATGGCGTTGGGACAGCCCACGACGTTGCAAAAGGCGACGGAATCTTCAATCGAGAGTGCCGGGCTGCAGTAGAGGACGCACATATCCCCGGTGTGGCAGCGGTCACACTGGGCCAGGATGGGGAGGGGCGTGCCACAGACCGGGCAGGCGAGAGAGACCCGTTCGCCCCGGACAAGCTCACCCTCAAGGACTTTTTTGGAGAGGTCGCCCAAGCGTGTTGAAATGAGGACCCGGCCTGTTTCGCCGTTGGGGCGGGTAAATGCGAGGAGGATGCCTGACTGACCGGCGAGGGTCTCTTCCCCGGAGACCAGGCCATGCCCTTTGGGGCAAAAGGCGGCCCCGAGCGAGAGCGCTTCGCTGTTTTCAGGGGTGGATTCGAGCTTTTCGACCCTCTCAGGCATACGCCACATCCCGAATTCGGTAAACCGTTCTTCCATTATTTCATCTGCTCCTGATATTCTTTATTGGCTGTTTCCCATGCTGCAAGAAGTTCGCTGGCCAATTGGCCATACCTCTTTTTTTGGCTGCCCACGTCAACCCAGGAGTCCTCGTATTCCCTGAGTCTGGCTGCATGCTCCTTCGCCTGGGTGGCGTTGCCCCGGGCGAGTGCGCAGTTGACCAGGCCAAGGAGGGCTTTTGCGGCGGTTCGTCCGTGCTCGCTGCAACCGGGGTATTCGGCGATGGTTGCCTGGGGATAATCGCGGATCAGGCGGTCAAAAATCGATTCGGCCTGGGCGATGGCGTTTTGGGCCAGGGCCAGGATTCCGATGTTGCAGAGGGCGTCATCGGCAAGATCCCCCTGCGGATCGCTGTCAAAGATCGCGGTAAAGGCTTTTTCGGCTTCGGCCGGCTTTTGGGCGGCGGCCAGATTCAGGGCCTCAAGGAACTTTTTGTGCAGGTCATCCATACTGGTCAATCCCTCCTGATACTGCGAGTTTCATTCCATTGTACTCCGGGAATACTCCGGGATCAATCCCGGAGTATTCCCGCTTTGCATCGCCCCCTGGTGGGCCAGGGAGATAGCCGCAGTGAAATTTGGCTACATTTAGGAGGATCAATACTCGGGATCGGGGACAACCATGTCTGGCGAAGTACCGGCGGCGCGTTTCAGGAATTTTATCACCCGTCAGCGTGACATCATTTTGCAGACGCATGACTATCCAGACCCGGATGCGATTGCCTCGGCCTATGGACTTTCCATGCTGGTTGCCGAGCTGGGTGGAACAGCGGTCATCTGTCATACGGGGTCGATAACGAGGGCGATTACCCAGGAGATGATCAGTGTCCTGCAAATCCCGATTCTGCCGGCTGTTCTTGCCCCCGGGAGGGAAAACGCCATCCTTGTCGTGGATGGCAGGATCAAAAACGATAATGTGACCAAGTTTCCCGGAAGGTACATTGGCGAGATTGATCACCATCCGGGTGAGATCACGCCGGACGGTGATGCGTACCATGATGTGCGACCGCACTATGGTTCGACCTCGTCCATTGTTGGCGAGTACTGGCGCGATCTCGCTCTTCCGATCCCTCAGTCTGTGGCAACAGCCCTGGCGATCGGACTCAATACGGATACGCAGCGCCTGTTGCGGGGAGTGACGGCTGAGGATATCGAGATTTATGCCTGGCTCTTCCGCCATGCCGACCGGGAGTATCTCCAGTACGTGCTTAACAACAACATCGAGCGGGCCGATTTTGCCTGGTTCAGCAAGGCTATCGCCAACCTTGAGGTGCGTGACCGGTTTGGCATGACCGATCTGGGGGAGATGGACAATCCGGCACTTCTTGCGATTATCTGCGATTTTCTCCTGACGGCCCGGGAAATCAATGTCATGCTGGCTGTTGCCCGGACCGGTGGCCGGGTCTTGCTTTCGATGCGCAGTGAAAGCAGCCAGCATGCCGCTGACAGGATTGTGCAGTACGTTACAACAGGAATCGGGAGTGGCGGTGGACATCGGAGCATGGCCGCCGGTTCGTGCCAGATCAGCGACGGTTCACCCGAAGATTTTATCAAGCGCTTGATTACCGAGAGATTTTTTTCGGCCATCCAGCATTCTTCATATTCCTGACAACCGGCCTGCAGGGACTATACTCAATACGGCGCGGTTTGTTCCGCCGGGAGGTGCAACTTGACTCTGTCGGTAGCCTTGGGAACACTGCTCGAATTCAAACGGCATGCGCTCGAACTCTTTCTCTCCCTCACCGGACATGCCGATCAGGAGGTTGCCGGCTCGATCCGCGATCTTGTTGAGGAGGAGCACTCCATCCTGGCGGGTCTGGAGGCATGGATGGCCCGGCAGTCCATTCCGGCGGGCGAGGTGGATGGAGGGATGCTGGACGGATTGCTCTCGATGGAGTACTTTCGCCTGCATGCCCGTGAGGCGGCTGTTCCGGACCGGGTAAAAGCCCTTGATCTGGCCATCCAGTTCGAAAAGGACGCGCTGCTCCTGTTTACCGAAATCTGGACACTCTGCTCGGGCGAGGAGTGTCAGGCCGCCCTGCACGAATTGATTACACTCGAAAAGCAGCATCTTCTTCGCCTGCTCGACATGCGCAGGCAGCCTGTGGCGTAAAGGCTCAGAATTCCCCGCCGTTGTCTTCGATATACTTTTTTTGGGCGTCCGAAATCTTTGCGGCCAGAAAGCGGGCCCCGCGAACCTGGGCTCCTGCGATGACAGCTCCGCTCAGGTCCGCCTCAAGAAACGTGGCCCCCCGCAGGTCGGCGTAGGCAAAATTGGCATCCTTGCAATTGGCGCCGTTTAAAAAGGCGCCCTTGAGATTGGCATAGCTCAGGTTGGCTTTTTCAAGACTGGCCCGGATGAGGTTGGCCTCGCGCAGGCAGGCCATTTCGAGATTGAGGCCGGAGAGATCGGCACCCGACAGGTCGAAGTAGTTGTAGGTTTTGTTTTCATTTCCGTGCCTGACTTCGTTGTACTGCTTCCGGTCGTACCCGCTCAGTATGCCTGCAAGCGCAAGAAGCGCGACTCCAGTGAGTATGCTGCTGCGCAGACAGTTCATGTTTGCCCCCTTCGATTTGTACCCTCACTCCCAGTATGACCCCCGGAGAGGAGCTCTGTCAACGGGGCTGTCCCGAAAGGCATTCCCGGCATTGTGTGTAAAACAGGAGTCACAGCTTGGAATGATCCATCCTGCAAGCAGCCGATTATCGACGGCGTGCTTCCTCAGACCGGAAACGGAGCCTCCGGCGGAGGGAGGGGGGGCACTTCGAGGACTTCGGCCAGGGTCGCCGGGTCCGTCCGGAAAAACGCGCCCCGTCCCTGGTAAAAGCCGTGTTCCTCGATCAGGTGTATCGTCAGGTCGGTATAGATGACCTGCTTGTTGAGTTTCGTATTGTCGACGATGATCGTGTTTTTGGCAAAACTGCCCCCCTTGTGCCCGAAAGGACAGGGGATCCGGCCGCGGACGCTGTCGGATCTGACTTCAAAGTGCGGTGGTACTGCCACTGTCCCACCCAGGCCTGCCTCGGCCTCATCAGGCCTGGGTGGGACAGTGGCAGTACCACCGCACTTTGAAGTC
>JAKPMW010000274.1 GCA_029548715.1 Spirochaetota bacterium
TCCGCACCCTCAACAGCGATCTTGCCGCTTCCCTTGAGGCAGCGCGCGGAGCGAATGCACCGGAGCTGGATCGAACCCTCGCCCTCAAGCTGGCACGGTACTCGGTCGAGCAGGGTCTGGACCACCACTCGACCGCCGAAGTAATCCTGGCTGCAGCAAAACAGGGACAGCAGCTCCGGCTGCTCGGCCACTCACCCCTGGTGATCCGCCAGCATCTTTTTTTGCAGGCAAGCCGGATCATCAGGGACAGCAAAAACCTCACCCCCGACCGGCGGGTCCAGCATATCCGCACCCGCATGGACATCAGCAGGCGTGACTCGCGGGGCAACGGTGAAAACCAGCGGACGGCCCTCAAAGAAAAACGCCGTGATGAAAAGCGCTACGCCGGAACCCGGGGCGGCGCCAAGGACAAGAAGAAGGCTGATAATGGCTCGGGAAACCACGGTCAGTGACGGCTGCACTGTGACCATTCTGACCTTCCCTGGAAATGAAATGGCTGCCCCGGGCGACACGTCCACGGATGTGGATCTGGTTGCCCGCATCCTGCAAAACCGCGAGCATGAAGCCTTTCGGGTTCTTGTCCAGCGCTACCAGAAAATGCTCTGGGGACTTTTTTGGCGTGGCACCGGAAACCGTGAGGACAGCGAGGAGCTTGTCCAGGAGGTCTTTTACCGTGCCTGGCGTTCACTTGCCGAATACAGGCCGGAGCACAAGTTTCATACCTGGCTGTACACGATTGCGATCAACTGCCTCCGCAGCCACCTGAAAAAACACCGCTTCAGGCAGTCCCTGCTTCTGAAAAACAGCGAGCACAACAGCACCGCCCTGGAGACTGCAGCTGATCTGAGCGGAACACCCGACCACGTCCTGCATGAAACAGAGACGCAACGGCTTGTCAGCCACCTCTTGTCCCGGCTGCGCGAACGGTACCGCCTGCCCCTGATCATGCATTATTTTGACGGACAGAGTGTCTCCCTCATCAGTGAGATGCTCGGGGTACCGGAAAATACCGTCAAGACCCATCTCAAGCGGGGCCGGGACGAAATAGAGCGCATGATCCGGGCCAACCCAGAAATAGAAGCCATGTTTTCCGGTCCAAGTCCCGGAGAGCTGGAGATTCCCGAAAGAGGAGGGAGAACATGAACCACCCGGCTGGAGACCTGTTTGAAAAATTCATCCACCAGACCCGTCCGGCTGTCCCACAGCCCCCTCAGACCCTGGTCGACAAGGTCATGCAGGGACTTCCCCTCGAAGGAATACGGTATCACCGGCACAGGGTCCAGCGCCGGCTGGCTCTTGTTGTCGCAGCCGCAGCCACCGCTGCAGTCTTGCTTCTGACCCTTTTGCCCGCATTGCGCCAAACCAGCGGGGCACCGGGCGAACGGGAACTGGTCTTCCGCCTTGAGGCCCCGGCCTCCCGCTCGATCCGTCTGGTCGGAGACTTTAACAACTGGCAGGGCGAACCCATGCAGCGTGAAGGCGATTTCTGGGTGATCCGGAAAAAGCTCCCGCGGGGACAGATGTTCAAGTACGCCTTTGTGGTGGACAACGAAATACAAAACGACATCCGGGCCGACCGCTTTGTCGAAGACGGATTTGGCGGAAAAACGGCTGCAGTCTTCATTGACTGAAGCGGCATGCCGTATTCAATACGAGGGAGCTACATCATGCACCGAGTTCCGGTGACCCTGGTTATCCTGGCTGGTCTCATCCTGATCCCCTCAGGTGGATGGGCAATCCTGGACAGCGGGCGTCTGGCCAGCCTCTGTCCTGCACAGGCCGGGCGCTTGCAGACCATCCTCGAAGCCGCCGGCAGGGCGGGGCTCCCCATGTCGCATCTTGAGACCCGGATCAATGAGGGCCTCCTGCGGCGTGTCCCCTGCCAGCGCCTGCTCGAAGCGATCGAAAAGGAGTACGCCACCCTCGTCGAGACACGCACCCTGCTTGCAAGCATCCATGACACATCGCACCAGGCCCTGATCCTCTTTGCCAATCTGCGTTCCTCAGGTCTCACCCAGTCCAGCATCATCAGCCTGATTGCCGTCTATGGCCAGACACGCAACATCTCCAGTGCCGGATCAGCGGGGCTCTTCCTCCTCTCCATGAAGGAACTCAACTGGAGCGAGACCCAGGTCATGCCCCTTGCCGAATTGATCGCCACCTCATCCTGGACCGCGGGACAGCGTGAAGCGATCAGGCAGCTTTTGCTCTACGGAGCCTCTCTTGACATTGAAAGGGGACAGACCGTCAGTCTCGTCAGGAGCGGGCTTGTCAGCGGCCGTTCGTTCCACCAGATCCGGCGGAATCTTCTGGACAGAAAACCGTTCAGACTTGAATCCGGCCCGGACAGGCGGTAGACTGATGGTTGTCATGAACAAACCTCGTCACCATCGTGCACTGTGGGTCTGCCTGCTCATCCTCCTCGCAGCCCCGACGTGGGCCCCCTCCTCGGAGATGAGTGGCATGCTCTCCATCGGAAGTGGATGGACAAGCAACCATTACGAGGATGCCAGTGGCTCGCCCACACTGCTTGGGGATCTCATGGCCCAACTGGCCATTCAGAGCGCCACGGAATCCGGCCATACCCACTGGCGTTTTTCTGCGGGGGCACGGGGTGCCTTTGCCCTCAAGGATGAAAATGCCATCCTGGCCTCTCTCTCCTGGGAACAGGGCTTTCGCCTCGATCAGGGGCTGTTTGTCCTGGGGGCAGAGATCGACCATGACTATATCCCGAAAAAGGACAGGCGCAATTACGACGACGCCTCCTGGACCAGGTTTGGTGGCCAGGGATATGCCTCACTGCGGCTTGATGGAGAGGAATCATCCCTGACGTTTCGCTATCAGGCCGGATACGATGCCTTCCCCGATCATGACCCTGACGCCTTCACCCATTCCCTCAGTGGCAGGTACGCTATCGGACTGGAGATCAGCACTATCCTGACGGCACGCATTGGCGCCGGGCAAACCCTCTACAACGAGCGACACCCCGTTGACCCGGCAGGCAGCCCACTCTCAGGCGGTGTGCAGGAGCTCTTCGTCGAGTCCGGTCTGGAGCTTGAGCACTGGTTCAGCGCAACAACCGGGCTGACCCTTGAGGCAGGATTCCTGCGCAGGGCCAGCAATGCCAGCCTCTATTTTTGCGGCCCCGGCGAGACAGTCCTGCTTGTCGACGGGGATGAGGCCTTTTTTGATGACTTCGACAGTTTTTCAGACTGGCACTCCAGGGCCGGCTTCACACACCGGACGGGGATGGTGCGCACTGGCCTGGAAATCGGCATCCGCCAGCGGGTCTACGATGCACGTCCTCCCTTTGCCCGCAACGACACACCCGATGTCTCCGGGTCATGCTCAACCCTGCGCCTTGACCTGGGACTCTCCCTCGGGCTTGAGCTTTCAGAAACATGCCTTGTCGAATCCCTGCTCCAGGGCTTTACTATCACGAGCAATGATGAAAAGCTCGAGTCCACTGGATTCGGATTCCGCCTCGGGCTGCGCATCCTCCTGTAGTCACTCCCACGCCGCCCCTCTTGTGTGCTATTTTAACGGGACAGGGATCAACACTAAGGAGCAGGCAATGGATCATCACAGCAGGACACAGGTTGAAGCGGATCTCGAGCGAAAGATTGCCGCTTCAGGGGACGACGAAGTCCGCCGGACGGTCCTCGAGCGAGCCCGGGTCTTCAAGTCAAGCTGGGTTGATCTCGGCGAGATTCTCTCCCTTCTGGCCCGGAACCAGCAGTACAAGGCCTGGGGGTACAAGTCCCTGACCGAATACTGCCTGAAAGAGCTCCACATCCGGGAAGCAACGGTGCACAAGCTGGTAGGCAATTTCAACTTTTTGAGTTCTCACGAGCCAAAAATGCTCGAGCATGACAACATCGTGCGCCTCCCCGACCCCGAATCCCTGCGGGTCCTGGCCCGGGCCAAGGAAGAGCAAAAACTGGATGACGAGGCGTGGTCCAGACTCAAGGAGGGGGCCATGAACCACGGATACACTGCCGCCACCCTGCATCGCAAGATCCGTGAGTCCAGTCCGGAATCTGCCCGCGAACAGCCCGAGCGCGAAAAGGAGAGCCTGACGGACAGCCAGCTCAGGCAGCGTATCGTCAGCCTGGTATCGAGCATCCGTCTCCTCCTCGGGAAAAAACAGGACACCCCGGGCGAGGTCCGCGAGGCCCTGACCTGCCTCGAACGCTTTGCCCGCGCCGACGAAGCCGGGGACGAGGCATGAGGGAAACGGACGTCCTCGTCATCGGATGCGGCACAGCAGGACTGGCAGCCGCCATCTATCTGGCCAGGGCCGGACGACGGGTTCTCGTCCTCGGAAAAAGCACGACTCCCGACGAAAGCAACTCACGCTACGCCCAGGGCGGAATCATCTATCGCAGCGATGACGATACACCAGCCGATCTGGCCGCAGACATCATGGCCGCCGGGGCGGGAATGTGCTATCCCCCGGCAGCCAGCCTGGTAGCCAGCGAAGGCCCCGCCGTCGTCGAGGAGCTCCTGATCGGGCTGGCCGGGGTTCCCTTTACCCAGGACCAGAACGGCCGCCTCCATCTCACGGCCGAGGGTGGGCATCACAAGCGCCGCATCCTGCACCGTGAGGACAGTACCGGCAGGCAGATTGTCACCTCCCTGCTCGAGTACGCGAAAACCCTTCCCCTGATCACCATCGAAACGGGACGGATGGCTGTTGACCTGATCACCCGGGATCATCATTCCCTTGATCCCCTCTCGCGCTACTTCCGCCCCGAATGTCTCGGGGCCTATGTACTTGATGTCCAGAGCCGCACCATCGAACCGGTCATCGCCCGGGCGGTTGTCCTTGCCAGTGGAGGACTGGGGCAGACATATCTGCACACCACAAACCCCCAGGTGGCCACCGGAGATGGATTTGCCATGGCCATCCGCGCCGGGGCAATCC
>JAKPMW010000053.1 GCA_029548715.1 Spirochaetota bacterium
AGGGTTCCTCCGGGTGCGTGGTTTTTGTGTGTGCCCGCGAGAATGATTGCCGCAGGCGGGGAAAAAAACAATCCCCCGAAGCGGGGGATTTTCAAACCTGGCTGGATGATGCAGGTCAATGCTCGTACACTATTGAAAACAGATCCGCCTTGCCCCGGATCTCGAGCTTGCGGTAGATGTTCGTCAGATGCTGCTTGACAGTTTCATCGGAGATGCAGAGGGTGTCGGCTATCTGGGTCCGGCTTTTTCCTGCCAGGACCAGACCGACTACCTCCTTTTCGCGCTTCGAGAGCGAAAGGGCGTCGATTCGTGCCGCAAGATTCTTCCCCAGTTCTTCATGGCTTCCGATCCATTCCATCTGCTCTTCCATGGCCAGGTGTGTGCTGCGGTCATGGACGATTGTCAAGAGATGCGGCTGGTCATCAATCTCGATTGTCCGGTTGCGGATTTCTACGGGGACCTCACCCATGGCTGTATGCAGGCTCATCAAAAACGGCCCGCCTTCGCTAAAGGGATGCCCATCACTATGGCTGTCTGCTCCGTTTGTCAGGATGGCCTGAATCTGTTCACCCTGCAAGTCCTCTGCTGAACGGTCCATCAGGGTGCTGAGAGTCTGGTTGCAGTCTACTATTGCCTGGTTGCGGCTGACGATGATGCCATCAAACAGGGCGTCAGTCATGCTCTGCCTGAGCCGTGCCTCGCGCCGATGGGTGTCGAGGGTTTGTTGCTCCAGTTTTCGCAGGTCCGAAAGTCGCCAGGCAACCCAGGCGCCCAGCAGATTGCTTGAAACCAGGGTGACTATGATGGTGCCGGTTGTACGCTCGTCGAGGGTCCGGTGAAGGAGGAGGGAGATAATGTCGCTGACAAGCAGGAAGAAGAGAGGGATCGCCTGGGACAGAACGTGCTTGACGGGCAAGGCCCAGGCGGAAATGATGACCAGGATCGTTATATAGTACGAGATGCCAGAATCTTCTGGCCGTGTCCAGGTGATGCCCGCGCTGAGGATCGTCGCCAGGGTGATGATGATCATGACGAGATGGGAAAAGAGCAGCGAGGAGCCGCTGCGAAGATAGACAAGACAGCTTGAGAGGATAAAGCCCGAAAACAGGATCCGTACGGTGATGACGATGGCAAGCAGGACAGGGTTACGGATATCGCTGACGTCGTTGGCGATCAGGGCAAGCGAAACCAGGGACATGAAGACAAAGATGCCAACGGTGATGATCTGAAGATGGCGGGAGAGTTTTGGATCGTGCAGCATGGAGTCTCCCCGCCCTTATTCGGTTTTGGCCATGGCCCAGGCCAGGCCATCCTGCCAGCGCGGGATGCCTGCCGTAGTCCCTGCTGGGTCAATCGCCAACGTGCGTGCGGGCCAGACGTATCGACCCGCTGACGATCAGATAGAGACCGGCAAAGTATGGCAGCAGCACCAGGACTTCAAAGACAGCTCCGGCGGGAAGAACAGGGGTAAATCGTCCGGCTCCAATGACGGCATCGGAGAGATAGAGCAGGGCAGCCCCTGTTCCCAGAGTGAATGAAACCGGGGTTCGCATCCCCAGCATGGCCAGCCCTGCCGCCAAAAATGCAGTCTGGACAGCGACAAAAATCCGGACCGGCCAGACAAGATCCGGGGGCAGGGTAAACCAGGCCAAAAAGAAGGCTCCCGGAATCAGGGCCGGCAGCAGCATCAGTCCGTATCTGGGGATTGGCAGACGTGTTACCAGGGACACGGCGAAGAGAGCATACCCCGCGAGAAAGGCGGCCAGACCGGGGACGAACCAGGCATCACCGGGAATACCGAGAAACACATCACCGGCGATGCAAAACGGGAGACCGGCAATGACAAGGCCGAGTGCCTTGTCCGAATGCCCCCGGCTGCGGAGCTGGGCAAAGCTGCGGAAGGCGGCAAACAGCAGGCTCAATCCCGCTCCGGCCTTGATCACTACGGCTGGAAATTCGGGAGCGGCTCCAGCCAGGGCTGACCAGAAGATATAGACCGTGGCGGAGAGACAGTAGAAGCATGACAAGGCTGTATTCATACCTGACAGGGTATACCATGGCTGTGACTTTTGCCAGACTTTTTGCGGAGCACTCCCGGAGTAAATGTTACCCGTTTTTCCAGGACGGGGTCAGGATCAGCGCATCATCCTGCTCGAACTGGAAAAAACTGCCCGCAGCCACCCCGATGTGCAGGGAGGCGCTTCCGTCGGCGGGGACCAGTTCGACCATCGAATCCGGGGCCAGTCCGGTGATCAGGGCGATATGGCCGGGCAAGAGCTCGCGGGCCCCGCTGGTGGTACGGATCCTGATGGCGGACAGCTCCTCAAAGAGCGAGCTTGTGACCGGACTGGTGATGGTGCAGCGCATCATTGGGCCATCTCTCTTGCCCTCTGCCTGGCTTCATCCAGAGTTCCTACCATATAAAATGCCTGCTCCGGCAGGTGATCGACATCACCGGCGAGGATGGCCTTGAAGCCGGCGATCGTCTCCCCGATCTCGACATACCGGCCCGGGAGTCCGGTAAAGGTTTCGGCCACCGAAAATGGCTGTGAGAAGAAGCGCTGGATCTTGCGGGCCCGGTTGACGACAAGCTCGTCCTCTTTCGGAAGTTCACTGACACCGAGGATGGCAACGATATCCTTGAGTTCGTTATAGCGCTGGAGGACTTTTTTGACGGCCTGGGCGGTGTCGTAGTGCTCCTTGCCCACCACCGAGGGCTCAAGGATGCGAGATCCCGACTGGAGCGGATCGACTGCCGGATAGATTCCGATGGCCACGATGTCGCGTGAAAGCACGGTTGTGGCATCAAGGTGGCTGAAGGTGACAGCGGCTGCCGGGTCGGTAATATCATCAGCGGGGACATAGACCGCCTGAATGGAGGTGATAAATCCGTTTCGGGTCGAAACGATGCGTTCTTCAAGGCGGCCCATTTCGAGGGCCAGGGTCGGCTGGTAGCCAACAGCCGAGGGCATGCGACCCAGCAGGGTTGAGACTTCGCTTCCGGCCTGGACAAAGCGAAAGACGTTGTCCATGAAAAAGAGCACATCCTGATGCTCGTTGTCCCTGAAGTGCTCGGCCATGGTCAGGGCGGTCAGGGGGGTGATCATGCGGGCCCCGGGGAGTTCTCCCATCTGTCCAAATACAAGGGCTGTTTTGTCAATGACTCCTGATTCCTTCATTTCAAGCCAAAGGTCGTTTCCCTCGCGGGTGCGTTCACCGACACCGGCAAAAACCGAAATCCCGCCGTGCTTGGTGGCCATGTTGTGAATCAGTTCCATGATGATGACGGTCTTTCCGACACCGGCGCCCCCGAAGAGACCTGTCTTTCCGCCCTTGACGTAGGGTGACATCAGGTCGATGACCTTGATGCCGGTCTCAAACACGGTATCCCGTGGCTCGATGCTGGCGAAGGGGGGCGGGTTGTTCCGGATCGGGAGGCGGGGAGTCTCTTCTCCAAATTCCCCGATCCCGTCAAGGGGTTGCCCCAGGGCATTGAAGAGCCGGCCAAGGACTTCCTGGCCCACGGGGACAAGGATCGGCTTGCCCGTATCAATGGCTTCCATTCCCCTGGCCAGGCCCTCGGTCGGTGCCATTGAGACACAGCGCACAATGCCACCTTCCATCTGCATCGAGACTTCAGCAACGACAGTGCGGGCCGGACCGTTGGCCGGGGTGTGTCTGATCTCGACAGCGTTACGGATGGACGGGAGAAATTCCTTGCTGAATTTGATATCTATGATCGGTCCCACGACCTGCAGGATCTTTCCGCGGTTGTTTGCCATCTGTCAGTCCTCGCTCTGTTCGCGTTTCTGTTTGAGAATCTTGAGCACGTTAAAGGCGCTCGATATTTCTGCCAGCTCCTGGGTAATGACAAGCTGGCGTGTCTTGTTGTATGTCAGCCTGAGATCATCAAGGATCACGGCCGCGTTTTCGTTGGCACTCTTCATGCTGATCAGGCGCGAGCAGTTTTCGCCGGCGGCTGTCTCCCACCAGGCCCGTGCCAGACAGGCTTCGATCCAGGGGCCGGTCAGGCTCTCAAACAGGGTCGCAGCGTCCGGTTCGACGATGGGCCAGGATTCGGTTTTTTGATTCTGAACAGCCTCAGGCCCGTCATCGCTGCCGGGTCCCATCTCAAGGGGCGGCCAGACCTGGACGAATTCGGGCGTCTGCTCGAGGATCGAGACAAAGCGGTTAAAGGCAAAGATCACGGATCCCAGTGTTCCGCTTGCAATCTCCTGTGCCCAGCGCGCCGCAAGGCTGGATGTGTCGCGCTGCCAGCTCTTGTCCGGAGCCTCGATCAGGAGGTCCGGCTTGCGGCGCATGATGGAGTTCCACTTTGGTGACAGCCGGCCGACAACGCTGAGCGTGATATCTCCCAGGCGGGGAAGCTCGCGGGCTACACGCGAAAGGAGCCGGTCGTTAAACGATCCGCAAAACCCCTTTTGTGAGAGGAAGATGACAAGCTCGTGCCGGTCCCCTGTTTTGGCTGTTTCGCGGGCTGTCGTCTGGTCATCTTCCTGCATGGCCAGGGCGACGCGTTGCATCAGGCGAGAAAAGGATTCGTGATAGCGGCGCGCGTTTTCGGCACCCCGTCTGACCCTGCCGATCCGGGTATGCGTCACCAGCTCCATGGCCCGCGTGACCTTGCGCAGCCCTTCAATGGCGCGGATGCGCCGCTTAATTGCGAGAAGCTGAGCCATCGAGGAATTCCTTTTTGTATTCCTGGATCACGCCGCGCAGGGTCTCTTCGCTCTCCTTGTCCAGGATTCCCTTTTCGGCCAGTGATGTCCGCAGCGCGGCGTGCTTTTCGGCAAAGTGTGCGATCAGCCCGCGCTCAAAGTCGGCAATCAGCTCGGGAGGGACATCGCTGATCAGGTTGCGGGTTCCGGCGTAGAGCGAGATCACCTGATCAACGGTTGCCATTGGCCCACCCTTGTCCTGCTTGAGAAGCTCAACCATGAGCTTGCCCTTTTTGAGCTGGGCGATGGTTTCGGGATCAAGGTCCGACGAAAACATCGAAAAGGCTTCCTTTTCACGAAACTGTGCCAGATCAATCCGCAGGGTTCCCGAAACCTGGCGCATCATCTTTTGCTGGGCGCTGCCACCGACGCGGGAGACGGATATTCCCGCGTTGACGGCTGGCCTGACTCCGGAGTTGAAGAGATCGGCCTCAAGAAAGATCTGTCCGTCCGTGATGGAAATGACATTGGTCGGGATATAGGCCGAGATGTCGTTTCCCTGGGTCTCGATAATCGGCAGGGCGGTCATCGACCCGCCGCCCAGCGTGTCGGACAGTTTTGCCGCCCGCTCGAGCAGACGCGAGTGGAGATAAAAGACATCCCCGGGGAAGGCTTCCCGTCCCGGTGGACGGCGCATCAGAAGCGAGATGTGGCGGTAGGCGGCAGCATGTTTTGAAAGATCATCGTAGATCACGAGGGTGTCGCGCCTTTTTTCGTACATGAAGTATTCGGCGATGGCGCAGCCGGCATAGGGTGCCAGATACTGGGTGATGGCCGGACTGGATGCGGGAGCGTTGACGATGACCGTATTTTCGAGGGCACCATGCCGGGCCAGATCGGCTACCAGCTTTACTACGGTGGCCTGTTTTTGCCCGACAGCCACGTAGACTGATATAACGCCTGTATCTTTTTGATTGATGATGGCGTCGACGGCCAGCGTTGTCTTGCCTGTCTGCCGGTCTCCGATGATCAGCTCGCGCTGCCCGCGTCCGATCGGGACCAGGCTGTCGACGATCTTGTAGCCTGTTGCAAGAGGGACGCGTACTGGCTGCCGGTCAACCACGCCGGGTGAGGTGCGCTCAAGCGGGTAGGCGGTATCGGTTGCGACCGGGCCCTTCTCGTCCATCGGGTTTCCGATGGGATCAATCACGCGACCAAGCAGTCCTTCGCCGACCCGGATCTCCATCACCCGGCCAGTACGCTTGACCCAGCTTCCCTCACGGACAGCGGTATGCCGTTCAAGGATGGCGCAGATCACTTCATCCTTTTCGAGGTTGAAGACCAGGCCATAGATGTCATTGGGAAACTGTACCATCTCGCCGTTTTCGACATTGGGGAGTCCCCGCACACGGGCGATGCCGTCGGCTGATTCGATCACCTGCCCTGATTCATCCGAGCTGGCCTCGATATCGAAGCGCTCGATTTTTTGCTGAATGCTTTCAAACGAGAAATCCTTCATTGCCATGGCCGTAGCTCCACCCTTGCCCTGTGCCTGTCAGACAGCACCAAGCGTTTGTTTCAATTGATACAGACCTGTGCGCAAGCCGAGATCGATGATCCTGTTGTCGCACTCGATCAGAAGCCCCCCGGAGAAATAGCGGGAAACCTTGTTGTATACAAAGACCTGTTTTCCAAAAAGACTCTTCAGCTTGACTGCCACACGTTTGCTTTGATCCTCGGTCAGCGGGATTATCGTTGTGACCTTGGCGTAGAGACAGTTGCGCATCCGGCTGAGTGTAGCGAGGAATTTTGTCCGCAGGTGTTCGTAGTAGATAAAGTCCTCGTTTTTGACGAGCTGTTTGAGGAAGGCAAAATAGGCATCGCTGAAATAGATGATCAGCATTTCGTCCATCCATGCCTGCTTCTCGTCAACGCTTTTGAGGGGATTAAAGAGTATGTCCGTGATCTCGAAATTCTGGCTGCAGAGGATGTCGAAGGTAAAGGCGTCACGCACAAAATCATC
Organism: Spirochaetota bacterium; assembly: GCA_029548715.1. Taxonomy (GTDB): domain Bacteria; phylum Spirochaetota; class JAGLSM01; order JAGLSM01; family JAKPMW01; genus JAKPMW01. Next base: position 6,703 of record JAKPMW010000053.1, read on the forward strand.
AAGAAGCTCTTCTTCCTCGAGCATCATGATCATCATGGGAAGATCATAGCGGAAATTCTGCACGTCCCTGGCTCCTGCACTCTTGTCAGACTTTTGTCATTTTTTCGAATTCGCTGATCCGGTTTTCGAGGATCTGCGTCTGCTGCTCGTGAGTCAAGCCGGTGCGCAGGACCCGCTCGCAGCCGGAGATGATCAGCTGGTTGATGCGGTGGCCGGTCAGGGCCAAAAACTGTTCGCTCTCGGCGACAAGCTCGGCCTCTTTTTGCCGGCGCATCTCGCCCATTGCCGCAAAGGTCTCTTTTTCGAGTTCTTCGTACCGGCTGCGGGCCCGTTCGCGGGCTTCGGCCAGGAGTTCTTCCCGCTCACGATCGATAGCGGCCAGTCTCCGGGAGAGATCCGAAGAAGTGCGCTCCGCCTTGCGGGCGGCCTCCTCGGCGGTCTCGAGATCGCTTGCAATCCGGTTTTTTCGTTCGTCGATAGCCTTCGAAATGGGGGGCAGGACAAATTTTGAAAGAACGGCAAGGACGACAAGAAAGGAAACAAGTGTCCAGATGGCTACGCCTGGCTCAAACGTAAACACGGGCAATCCTCCTTACCGGATGGGTACACGCTGCGTACAGTAACATGCTGCTGCAATCAGGGTTTGGCCGGTGCGTTGCTGGCAACAACGGTGGTTGCCGCTGGCCTGGCAGCATTGACGGCGGCCTGTTCGTGTGCAGCCGGCTGGGGAGTCTTGCTGGCCAGCATGATGGCGATGACGAGGGCGTAGAGGACAGCCGCTTCGATAAAGGCAATCCCGACAAAAATCAGGGGCCTGATCCGGCCGGTGATCTCCGGTTGACGGGCAATGCTCTCGAATGCCTTGCTCATCATCAGGCCGATTCCGAGGGTGCCGCCGAGGGCAGCGATGCTGATTGCGATTCCTGCGCCGAGTGCTTCCATGACTGTCTCCTTAAAGGTGCTAAAGTTACGATTTAGTGTTTTTGCTCCGCCTCGGCGACCATCAGGGCGCTTAAAAAGGCGAAGACGTAAGCCTGGATAAAGCTGACAAAAAGCTCAAACAGCATGATGGCGATTGCCCCTCCGACTGAAAATACAGGGACAACGGCATTTTTTGCGGTGGCGGCAAACGAGATGATTGTGAGAAAGAGAGTGTGTCCGCCTGACATATTGGCAAACAGCCGGACCGCGAGAGAGACGGGCTTGAAGAGCTGGCTGACAAGCTCGATCGGAAACATCATTGCGACAACAGGACCGCTTACGCCCGAGGGGATCATGCTTTTCCAGAAACCGAAGGGGCCGTGCGCCTTGAAGCGCAGGGCGACAGCGAGGGAAAAGAAGACGAAAGCCAGGGCAAAGGTTTCATTGAGATTGCCGCTGCCTGATGTGGCCCCGGGGATCACATTGGCAAGGT
>JAKPMW010000079.1 GCA_029548715.1 Spirochaetota bacterium
CTGGCCAAGCGGATGGCTGGTGGTGACATGAAAGCCAAGGAGCAGTTGATCAAGTCCAACCTGCGCTTTGTGGTCAATATTGCGAAGAAGTATCGCAATAACGGGTTGCCCCTGATTGACCTGATCAACGAGGGAAATCTGGGTCTGATCATTGCGGCCGAGCGGTTCGACTATACCAAGGGATACCACTTTATTTCGTATGCAGTCTGGTGGATTCGCCAGTCGATCCTGAAGGCCCTGTCAGAAAAGGCCCGCCTGATTCGCCTGCCCCTCAACAGGGCCAACGAGCTTTTGCAGATCGAAAAGATCAAGCGGGAGTTTTCCCAGAAGAATGGGGATAATCCCACGGCGGTCGAGATCGCCGAGATCCTCGACATGAAGAAGAATGACGTCAAGGACATTCTCAATGCCTCCAAGCAGTACGTTTCGATTGAGTCTCCGCTTGGAACAAGTGACCGTGACGGAAAGCTTTCGGATCTGATCGAGGATGCCAACGGGCATGAGCCGGAGCAGGATCTGATCATGAAGGATCTCAAGGAGACAATCCGCAAGACGCTTGAGACCCTGTCCGAGAATGAGCGCGAGGTCATCAAGTATCGCTTCGGTCTTGAGGGTGTCCGCCCGATGTCGCTCAAGGAGCTGGGCAAGATGTTTGGTCTGACGAAGGAGCGTATTCGCCAGATCGAAAAAAAGGCGATCAAGCGCCTCAAGCATCCTTCACGCCGGCATCGTCTTGAGGACTTTGTGCACGGTTGATGTGTGGGATGACCAGAAGACTGATGGAGGCTGCCCGAAAGGGCAGCTTCTTTTTTGAAAGTCACCGGGGAGCAGCCGAAGGACAGGATTGTTTTGGTTGGAGTGAAAGCGGCCAGAGCAGGGACGAATAAAAAACCGCCCCTCCGCAAGGAGGGACGGGCATATATATAAGGCCTGCAGAGCAGACCATCAGGCACACCGTGGCAACAGAAGGAGTTACGCGGACTCGACTGTGTTGTCCTTGACGTATTTTTCGAACTCTTCCTTCGACATCTTGTCCTTGTAGATCTCCCAGAGAGAGGCTTTGAGCTCTTCAAGGCTGGCGAACTTTGCACCGTCAATTTTAAACGTGGACATGGCGATTCACCTTCCTGATCGTGTACAGAATATATACCACAGTCGATAATGGCAGTCAAAAAGAATCTTTGGCGATGCGCGGGTGGGGCTTGATGGGCAGTTTTTCCCGGGTAGGCCTGCTGGACAGCTACGTGCCGCTTGCGAGGCGCTCGGCCAGCCAGTGTGGAAGCCCGGCTGCGATGATTTTTGCCTGGGCGCGGCCTACCTCATACGAGGCTGTTTTCATCTCACAGCTACGGGCAGCCAGATCCAGCAGGGCCCAGGATGCTTTTGGCGATCGGTCACGAGGCTGGCCGACTGATCCCGGATTGATCATAACGAGGGATTCTTCGGGCCAGTCAAAGGATGTGCCGGACGAAAAACTCCTCCAGCGGGTATTGCTGCCGGCCCAGGATTTGATGTGGGTATGGCCGCAAAGGAGGATGGAGGCCTCCGGGTATTGGGTCTGGAGGAGGCTGAGGTTGAGCCGTGCCTCGTCGTCTGAATCGATGTAGGCGTATCGCTGGTGCAGGGCACCATGGCAGGCTACGCAGCCCGAGCGCTGTGCGCTGACCGGAAGCGAGCGGAGCCAGTCGATATCGCCTCCCGCAAGACGGGCGCGTGTCCAGATCAGTGCTGCACGGGGCAGGGTGTCATACCCCGCCGGGATTGTGTCACGGGTTACGGCAAAGTCGTGGTTTCCCGCAATTACCAGTGAACAGCGGGAACGAACAAGGTCGATGCAGGCGGACGGGTCTGCTCCGTATC
>JAKPMW010000091.1 GCA_029548715.1 Spirochaetota bacterium
CACGGAATCGCCACCGCCGATAATCGTCGTCGCCTTGATGCCCGCGAGTTTTTTTGCAACAGCGTTGGTGCCGGCAGCAAACTGGTCAATCTCGAAAACACCCATCGGGCCGTTCCAGACAACCGTACCAGCCTTGTCGAGGATGGACTCAATCCGGGCGATTGTCTTTGGCCCGATATCCACGCCTGACCAGCCATCCGGGACATCTCCCTCGATCACGAGGGTCTCGGCCGCAGCACCCTTTGCGGGATCAGCAAGGAGATCACCGATATTGGCATTGGTCACGACATCATCGACCGGAAGGACGAGTTCAACCCCCTTCTCTTTGGCCTTCTTGAGAATCCCCTCGGCAACAGGCAGGTCTTCAGCTGTAAAGATCGACGAACCGATACCCTTTCCCAAAGCCTTGGCGAAGGTATAGGTCATCCCGCCGCCGATGATGATGCTGTCGGCCTTGTCCATCAGGTTTTCGATGACGCCAATTTTCGAGCTGACCTTCGAGCCACCAAGGATCGCCACAAGCGGGCGCACAGGGCTCGAAACGGCGTCACCCAGAAATTTGAGTTCCTTTTCCAGCAGGAAGCCGGAAACAGCGGTCTTGATGTGCTTTGTAATCCCCTCGGTGGAGGCATGGGCCCGGTGGGCCGTTCCGAAGGCATCATTCACATAGACATCGGCCAGCCTGGCCAGACTGGCACTAAAGGCCGGGTCATTGCCCTCTTCTTCCGCATGAAAGCGGAGGTTCTCGAGAAGCAGGACCTCTCCGGGTTTGAGCGCAGCCGCCATGGACTCGACCTCAGCCCCGACACAGTCAGGTGCCATGCTGACCTTGACGCCACCCAGCTTTGCAGCCAGCACCTCGACGACGGGGGCCATGGAATACTTGGGATTGGGTGCGCCCTTGGGCCGTCCGAGATGGCTCATCAGGATCAGCGAAGCGCCACCGTCCAGCACCGCTTTGATGGAGGGAATCGCCGCATCTATCCGGGTGGTGTCGGACACCTTGCGGTTTTCGTCCATGGGCACGTTAAAATCGACGCGCATGATCACGCGCTTGCCCTTCATGTCAATGTCACGAATGGTCTTTTTGGCCATTACAAAACTCCTTGCTGGATCGTACACAACAGGGCCCCTCCTGGGGCCCCGTCACACATCCCCCTTGTCATCCGGGGGTCTCTCAGACCGGGAAAACACATGCCCCGCCTGCTGATATCAGACACCTGCAACCTTTTTGAGGAGGTCGATCACGCGGTTTGAATAGCCCCACTCGTTGTCATACCAGGAGACAAGCTTGAAGAAGCGCTTTTCGCCCTTGAGGTTGTTTTGCAGGGTGGCCAATGAATCGTAGATCGAAGAGCGCTCATCATGGATGAAGTCGGACGAAACAACCTCTTCGTCAGCAACACCGAGAATCCCCTTGAGATAGCTCTCGGAAGCCTTCTTGAGGAGGCTGTCGATTTCTTCGATGGAGGTATCGCGCTCGGCGCGGAAGGTCAGGTCAACGACGGAAACGTCGGCCGTCGGGACACGGAAGGCCATTCCGGTCATCTTGCCCTTGGTCGAGGGAAGAACCTCGCCCACGGCCTTGGCTGCACCGGTGGTCGAAGGAATGATGTTGATGGCAGCCGCACGTCCGCCACGCCAGTCTTTTTTGGAAGGACCGTCCACCGTCTTCTGGGTTGCAGTATAGGAGTGGATGGTGGTCATCAGGCCGGACTCAACGCCAATCCCTTCCTTGAGAAGGACATGGACAAGCGGTGCCAGACAGTTGGTAGTGCAGGATGCGTTCGAGATGATGTCATGCTTGGAGGCATCATACTCGGCATCATTGACACCCATCACGATGGTCTTGACCTCGCCCTTGCCGGGTGCCGAGATGATGACCTTTTTGGCGCCAGCCGCGATATGGCCCTTGGCCTTTTCGGAATCGGTAAAGAGGCCCGTTGACTCAATGACATAATCAACCCCGAGACTCTTCCAGGGCAGGTCAGCCAGGTCCTTGACAGCACCGACGCAGCGGATCTTGTTTCCGTTGACGACAAGTACATCATCTTCGGCAACATCGGGAGAGCTCTTTTCGGTAGCGAGTGTCCCCTTGAAGCGGCCATGCACCGAATCGTACTTCATCTGGTACGCGAAATACTTTGCATCCGTGGTCACGTCGACGACAGCAACGACGTCGAAGACCTTGCCAAGGAGGCCCTTGTCCACCATGGCGGCGAACACGAGACGACCGATACGGCCGAATCCATTGATTGCAACTTTTACTGCCATTTTTATCCCCCGGGAAACGGTTATTTACAGCCACGCCCCCACCGGCCACTGCTACGCCCTGTCCATCTACTGCCGGCGAAAACGGTCTTTCTGTTAGCTAAAAAGTCCTGAATTCAGGGCGCCGGGTCAATCAAATTCGGGGGGAGAGGCCCTGCCCCGAAACAGAATCATGATGCAAACTGGCACAGTCAACCGGCAGCCAAAACCTGTCGGACAGACGCGCTCCTCTGATTACCCCGCCGAGGATTACAAAAAACCTGCCGGAAGAACGGCAGGTTCATTCAAACTCCAGATCCGCTGTCGGTCAGCGGCGGCCAGATTCCGGGCCAGCTCCGTCACAGGTTCCCCGTCCAGCATGGCGCTGCCCCCGCCGCCCGTCACGTTTGTGATCACGCATTCCACGGCGGTCAAACTTGGTCCACTCGGGGTTGGCATCCTTGAACGCCTTTTGATTGGCCATGCGCTTGAGGATGAAGTCGGCACGAGCCTGATCGATTTTTCCGTTTTTGACAGCCAGCTTGATCCGGTCAACGCGCAGGTCATGCGCCTTGTGCCGAATGACCTTCATCTCGTCCGTTTCGCGTTCAACCACAGGCCGGGACTTTCTCTCTCCCCTGTCTCCGGCGGGCCTGGCAATGGCCATTCCGCTTATTGCGAGCAGACCCGCAAGTGCAAGTGTTGTAACGATTGATGTCTTTTTCATGATGATCTCCTTCATGCCTTTTGGCGTTCCCGATACGAGAAATATCGTCCGCGGATATGGAGGGCCTGTGAAGGAGATCCGGTGATTAGCGGAAAAGAACCCGGACCGTATCGGACAACCAGACACCAGCGACGCAATGGTCTCTTCCGTTTCGGCATACTGCCCGATCAGTTGCGCACGGGATATCCGGTCAGCACTTCCGGGTCCGGCGCTCAAGAAGCCAGTCGCTGACAAGCATCAGGACCACGGGAGAAATCGTCTCCTCCGCATCGGCATACTCGCGCAACAGGGCATCATAGGGCTTGGGCCCGCCACCGGTTACCGTCTGAAAAAGATGGTTGACCGAAGGCACGACCCGCAACGTCACGTCGGCATGGCCTGAATCGCACACGGCCCGTTCGATCGCGACGCGGTTGGCCTCCGGTTCGACCTGGATGTCGTATTCCCCGAAAAGCGCGAGGGCCGGGCAAGTCACCCGACACCAGTCCGCGGCCGGATCATGGTGCAGGTAAAAACGGTTCCAGGCCGAAACCGTCAGATCAAGCGTCCGCCCCAGCCG
>JAKPMW010000103.1 GCA_029548715.1 Spirochaetota bacterium
ATGCCATAAACGCAACAATGCCCGAAAGTACAAGGGGCAGAGCCAGTCGCAGATGTTTTCTGATATCCATACGCATGCTATTATCGGCATTTTGCGTGGTGGCATGAGGGTCTGCTGCCTTTTTCGGGGTAGCGGCCAGATTTTTTGCTTTCCTGTGATGGCGGGCGGGGCTTGCAAAAATTGCAATCTGGTATTGCGATTCGGGAGCGCCCGGTCTGTAATTGCAAACAAGGAAGGCCAATCCCGGAATCGCATGACAAAAACATGATACGATCCCGGGCTTTCTGGCCAGTGCCCACTCGCCGCGACCCGATGATGCACATCAGGCCTGAGGCTGTTCCCCAAAAAAAACCGCGCAGGCTGTGCGCGGCTTCAACGACAATCTGCAGGACCTGAAGGTCAGTGACGGTCTTCGAAGGTGTAGGCATCGGAGATATCGTCGAGATTGTCGATATCCAGCCAGTGGCCATGGATGTATTCAACCTTGATCTTGTGTCCCTTTTTCATCAACTCGGCAAAGACGCTGACCATGGGCATGTTGCCCAGGCGACCTGCGGCCGAGAGCTCGTCAAGGGTTTCGACGAGGATGCCCGCTCCACGGGCCGAAAACATGGCCAGCCCGATCCATTCGCCATGGACCCTGGCCTTGTCGATGTCGTTCCCGATGGACTGGACGTAGATGTTGTCCTCGCGGTATTCGCGGGTATGTTCGCGATCGGCGATGACGAGATCCGTGGTACGACTGTGTTTTTCGGGATGCTTTGACCAGCTTGAGTCAACCACAATGGTGAAGTCTTCCTGGCTGTCGAGCAGGTTGAGCAGAATAAACTTTTCGAAGAGGATGTCGCCGAAGGAGAAGACAAGGTTGCCGTTGATGAAGCTCTTGGCGGCGTAGAGGGAGGCGGCCTCTTCGGTGCTTTCAAACTGGTCGTTGTCGAAGTACTTGATGTTGGGGAGGTTGACGGCTTCTTTTTTATATCCCCGAACCGTGGCAATCTGCTTGAGTCCGCAGTCGTTGAAGGATGCCACAAGCTTGGCAAGGATCGGCTTGCCGCCGATGGGGATCATCGTCTTGGGCCGGTTTTCGGTCATCTTGCCAAAGCCCTTGCCCTGGGTGGCGCCAAGGATGACGACGCTCGTGGTTTCGCCTGTGGCTGGGAGATAGAGCTTTTCCTTTTCCTTCAGTTCGGCCATTCCCTGAAGCCTGAAGAGTTCCTTGACGGGAACGATCTTGTCTTCAAGAGACAGCAGGGTACCGCTTTCCCGCAGGGTCTTGAGGTTTTGCTGAACAGCGGTTACCACGGTGCGGCAGGTCTGGTTGGCCCAGATGGCAAGCGAGACACCGCGCTCCTGCAACTCCTGCAGGGTCACGCCGGGGTACATGGTGGGAACGACGATAACCGGGGTCTCCCGTTTCCAGTGCTCAAGGAAGGCGAAGATTTCTTCGGGGCCCTTGGCCTTGGAGTGGATCAGGACGGCGTCGGCACCGGCATCGGCGTAGGCGTTGGCACGGCGCAGGGCTTCTTCGAGTCCCCAGCCGGCGATGAAGGCCTCGGTCCGGGCCACGATCACAAAAT
>JAKPMW010000105.1 GCA_029548715.1 Spirochaetota bacterium
AACTGTGCCAGAATGAATCTGCCAGGATTTTTCACTCTCTTGTATCTTATTACATGAATATAAATTATGCAGGACTATCCTGCCTTTTGCAGCCTGAACAACGCTTCGAGTCCGTTCAGATGCCGCAAAAAGACAACTGTATACTTTTTTCACATATGTGCACCTTGCCCCTGCACACTTTTTACCCACAACAGAGCGAAAATACCCGCACCTGCCGGGCGCCGGCGGCCTGCAAGACCTGGCTGCATCCACGAGTTGTAGCCCCGGTCGTGACAACATCATCAACGAGGATGATCTCCCGGCCCTCCAGACGGGCACCGGGAATAACCGAAAACGCCCCGGCCAAATTGTGTCGCCGCGTGCTGGCTCCAAGTCTGGCCTGGGCTCTCGTCCCCCTGATTCTCCGGAGGAGTGACACTGAATCGTGTCCGCATGCCTGGGCATAGGCCCTGGCCAGTCTGGCTGCCTGATTAAAGCCGCGCAGCATGAACCTGCGTAGTGACAGGGGGACCCAGGTCACGAGTTCATCTTCACGGGGAGACCCCAGGCACAGAGCCATCAGCCTCCCCAGATCCTGCGCCAGGGGGGCCTTGCTGCCAAACTTGATGGCCTGAACAAGCCGTGGCCATGGCTCAAGATATCGTGCCAGGCAGTGCCCATCGACATCTTCCTCCTCTCCGCTGTGACACAAGGCACAAATGCCATCGGCAAACAGGATTCGCCCATTCCCGCATGCCGGGCAGACGACCGGATGCGAAAGACACTCGGACAGCAGTCTTCCGAAACAGCAGGCGCACAGACTGTGCTCGCTGACGGCAAGCTGCCTGCCACACAACTCACAACAACCGGGTACCGTATTTGGCATTTTTGCCTCCACACGACATATACGCTTCGCCCCAGGCTGTTTCTTCCCCTTTTTTGAAAAAAATCGTCATACACAATGAGAAAACATTGAGGTGTGATTTATCCCGAAAAATAATGCTTGATTTTTATCCCTGATCTGCCGATAATGAAGAGGGTTAGTCCCTGCGTTACATGACGCAATGCGGCACAGGCGGTGCGCATGGCCCGACGGGCCAGGACAGACGCCCCGGGGGAATACTCCCGGAGGTCGTATCAAAAAGGAGGTTGATACACCATGAACATCAACTCCGACAACATCATCAAGGATGCCCAGCGTCTTCGTGGCACAACGGATGAGGTGCGCAGCAGACGGGCTGCCGGCGAACAGGGCAACACCCAGCCAGCCGCACACCAGATCGAGGTAACCCTTGATCAGATGAACATCAATCTGCGGACCCACCAGCAGACGGTAGCCCGGCTTCAGCTTGAAAGCATCGGCCTTGACCAGATTGAGCGCGGGCTTGAGTTTGTCGTCAAAAACAATCCCGGCGACTATGAAGACATCCGCCGGGCAATCGGTGAGGTTCAAACCGCAGCCGATGCAACCCGTTTTCAGCAACAGCACCTGATCCCGCAGACCCTGCGCGAGGCCCTCTATGCCGACCTGACCGCCCCCGGAAAGGCCCAGGCTGCCCTGGATCTGCTCACCTCCCGCAGGGGTGAAATAGACAACAGCCTCAGGGATGAGTTTGCCCAGATCAGCCGGATCCAGGTCTCTTTCGAAAACATCCAGTCCGTCAACCTGCACCTGGATGGCAAGGCACAGTCCGTCGTCGATGAGCTTTCGCGCCAGCTCCTTGCCCAGAAGCAACTTGTCCAGTCCCCAATGGATCCGGCCACAGTCATGACCCTGCTGCGGGCGTAAGCCCCGGGAGAAAAGGCAACACCGAACGGCTCCGCAAGGAGCCGTTTCTTGTTATGCCGCGCCTTCGGGAAAAACGGTCGCGCGTCCGGTGCCTCTCGCATTTCAAAAGCATGAATCCATGATCCCGGATAGAGATCCATTTGTGGATCAGCAGAGGACAGGCACCATCCCTACCCGCCAAGGCCTTCCCTGAGTTCCACCAGAAGCTTGAGCGCATCCAGCGGAGTAATATGATCGGGATTGACTGCCCTGATCCGCTCGATGACCGCCTCCTCTCGCGCCCCGAAAAGCGAGAGCTGGGGTGACGCCTCCCGCACGGCAGCCTGTCCTTCCCCACTCAGCGAGACGGGTCTCGCCCCCTCCCTGTCCTCAAGCTCGTGCAGAATCTGTCGGGCCCGCCTGATCACGGGATGGGGCAAACCGGCCAGTCTGGCAACATGAATTCCGTAGCTCTTGTCCGCAGCCCCGGGAATAACCTTGCGCAGGAAAATCACCTCATCATTCCATTCCCTGACCTGAACATTCAGGTTGCCCGCCCCCTCCCGTTCGCCAAGCACAGTCATCTCGTGATAATGTGTGGCAAAGAGCGTCCGGCCGCCAACCTCGGGATGCTCAAGCAGGTACTCGGCAACCGAACGGGCCAGAGAGAGCCCATCATAGGTGCTCGTCCCCCGGCCGATCTCATCCATGATGATCAACGAGCGCGAGGTTGCATTATGCAGGATGGCGGCTGTCTCCAGCATCTCGACAAGAAAGGTGCTTTGCCCGCGGGCCAGGTTGTCGCTGGCACCAACCCGGGTAAAGATCCTGTCAACCACTCCGATATGGGCACTGGCTGCCGGGACCCACGAACCAATCTGCGCCATCAGCACGATCAGGGCTGTCTGCCTGAGATAGGTCGATTTCCCCGCCATA
>JAKPMW010000121.1 GCA_029548715.1 Spirochaetota bacterium
GGAAATCCGGTAATCGAAAGCAGGGAGAAGTATCCATCCGCCTTGCGCCCCCCATCAGCCAGTTCGTCACCGAAGACAGGATCATAGCGCTCAGTCGTCAGCCGGCTGCCGATCTTCATCACCACGGTCTGGTACTTCTCGGCGCTTTCGGTTTGCAGCTCGTTCATCAAATACTCGACCGCCCGCAGACGGGCCATCGTCTCGGCAGCCTGGACAGCCTGCTGCTTGCGCATGGCGGGGTCCTTTTCGTTCCAGGCAGGATACCCGACGCTGACGACCTGCAGCACATCGGACGAGACAAACCCTTCGGAGTCCGGCTTTGGCTCCCTGATAACCGAAAAGGCACCCCCGCCGCACGCGGCAAGAAGAACAGCAGCAACAAGAAGCGTGAAAACAAGTCTGATCATGTCACCCCCTGAAAAGATGCGGCCCAGCCGGACCCGCCCGTTGCGCCTGCAACTGCAAATACACCACGCCACCCCTGCCATCAGGCAGGCACGGCGCTGCAGCAAACATACTCTGGATCAGAAAGCAAATACAACCGTGGTCTGGATCAGGGATTCGAGTGTGCGATCTGTCCAGGCGGTGCCCGGCTTGAAAACCCCGGCCGCAAATACGAGCGACACGTCACTCACCACCCGCCAGGCCCAGGTCGCATCGGCCGCAAACCCGAGAAATGCCGAAGCGGGATTGTTGCGGGTGTCAGTCGTGGCAAGCTCGGAGGTCGGGCCAGCCTTGTCCGTTTTGAAATAGAGCGAGGTCTTGAGGGTAAAGCTCGAACGGCCAAACATCGACCCCTGCGAAAAGGGCATGGTCGTAAAGGAGAGCGCTGCATAGATGAGGTTTGAGAGGTCGGGCTCGAATGCAAATCCGGTGGAGTATGTTCCGAATGAATAAAACTGGGTATCCCTGCCCTCTCCGTCAAGACCGCCCGGGGTATGCTCATAGCGGTTATCGCTTCCGGTAGCCATGGCCGCGTCAATCGCAAAGGCAGTCTCGCTCTGATCCAGCAGGGCAAACTGCATTCTGAAGGTCAGCGCCCAGGCACTGATTTCGCGCATCGAGGTTCCGGTCGACTCGGGGCCTTCCCCGCCCTGCAGCGCACCCTCAAGGGACAGCGTAACAGCCGGTGACAGCGCACCCTCGAGGGCAAGCGAGAGGTGGGCGGTATCGTAGCGGGAGGCCTCAACATCCCCCTGGTCACGCTGAATCAGTCCGTTTGCCGTCAGAGACCAGCCCGCACCGAACTCAACCGCGCAGGAGAGTCCTCCGAAGAGTCTCTTCGCACCGTCGCTGATATCCTGCCGGCTGAAGTTGTACGGGTTTGAATCCCCCACGATAAACCCGGTGTAGGCCCCGAAAACCCTGAGATCCAGCGGGCCGGTGGAGAGTCTCAGGTCCAGGCCGTCTGCCGCTCCGTCAAACAGCAATCCGCTTCCGAGCGTCATCAGGCTGCGGCCTGCAAACAGGGCGACATCCTCATTGCGCCAGGAGAAATACCCCAGATCAAGGTCGAGGACGGACTGCCTGGAGTCAGCGCTGGACGTACCGTCCGCCGCATTCAGCAGTCTGGCATACTGGTGTTTCCCGCGCACGTACAGTGAAAACTCGCTCGAAACGTCAAGCTGAAACCAGAGCTTGAGATTGTTGAGGAGGTAGTTGTTGTTTTCCTTCGAGGACATGAAGAGGCTAAGATCCTCGGATGCACCGTACCCGGGCGTCATGGAAGAGAGAGGGACCACGGCCAGGACCAGAAGGAGAGCCCCTGCGAGAAGAGATTTCGTCATAGTTGGTTCCAATTGTATAATCGATTTTTAGCCGTCAGAGCATGACGGGATCAGACAGCGTCTCACGGATGTAACGCCACTTTTGCAGGTCGCGAATGAAATCGCGGCCACCCATCCCGTGTTCACCCGGACGTCCACGACCCGGCCTGAAAAGCGCTTCCTGCTCAGCCGGAGTCAGGTTAAGCTGGATGGCAGCAGCCGCCCGGTTCCTGCCCGACTCCTGCAACGCGGTCGTCGTTGCACCCTGCGTCGAAACCGTGCTGCGCTGGTTACGGGCCAGGAGCTGGAGTCGCCCTTTTTTGCTGAGGACGTATCCCGAACCCTCAAGGTACGCAATACGTGTACCCGTATCCGGGAAATGCGAAACCTCGGGGATGGTACCACGCACGGAAGCCGTCGCCACGGGTGTCGAAACGACAAAGCGGGAGCGCTCGTTGACGGTATTTTTTACAACCGCACGCACCGTACCCATCTTGAGCTTGAGCGTGGTGTTGACGGTCTGCCCCGACTGGCCCAGGGCAGCCACGGAAACTGTGGTAAACTGGTTGAGCCGGACAACACTCCCTGTGGGCATAATGCGAAGCGTAACAGCGGACTGGTACCCCGTGGTAATGGACGCGCCCTGGGGCAGGGTCATGCCGCTGCGGGCAGTGACCCAGGGCCCGCTGGCCCCTGAGCGGATCGAAACCCTGCCCTGGACCTGCACGACAGTCGCGGTTGCAGCGGCCTCCAGAGAAAGTGCCGCCATGGCAAAAAAGCACAACGAAAAGACGAACATTCGCTTCATATGAGAGCCTCCCGTCCTTATTC
>JAKPMW010000322.1 GCA_029548715.1 Spirochaetota bacterium
GCGGCTCGCCAGCGGCGTTCGCCGGCAATGATCTCGAACTTGTCGCCCTTTTTTCTGAGGACGAGGGGCTCGATGATTCCGACGGAGCGGATGGAGGCAGCGAGCTCCTCCAGTTCGTCCTGCCCGAAGTGTTTGCGGGGCTGGTCGCGGTTGGGGATGATCTCGTTGACAGCGATCTCGTTTGAGGTGGGGAGGGCGGGCTTGGCCGGTTGCTGGGGGATGAGGGCCTCGAGACCGCGGCCGAGTGCTTTTTTAGCCATTGTTGATCAGCTCCTCGGCGAGTTTGATGTAGCTGCGGGCGCCGGCTCCGCTCGGGTCGTACTTGTCTATCGGGATTCCGTGGCTGGGGGCCTCGGAGATCTTGACGGTCCGCGGGATGATGGTCTGGAAGACCTTGTCCTTGAAATAGGAGGTGACTTCCTCGACAACCTGGTTTGAAAGGTTGGTCCGGCTGTCATACATGGTCAGGAGGACTCCCTCGATAGCGAGTTCCGGATTCAGGCTGTTTTGTACCAGACCGACCGTCTTCATCAGCTTGACCATTCCTTCGAGGGCGTAGTATTCGCACTGGATAGGGATCAGAACCGAGTCGGCCGCGGTCAGGCCGTTCAATGTCAAAAGATCAAGGGCAGGCGGGCAGTCGATAATGATGAAGTCGTACTCGGTGGCCAGGGGACGCAGGGCCTTGCGCAGGCGGAACTCGCGCTCCGTGACAGAGGTCAGCTCGACCGAAACACCGGCCAGATGCGGGTTGACCGGGATAAGATCCAGATTGGGGACGGGTGTGCTGATGATCGCATCCTGTGGTGTTGCCTCATCCATCAGGATCTCGTACATCGAGGTCTGGTCTTCGCTGATGGTCATGCCCAGCCCGCTGCACGAGTTGCCCTGGGCGTCGATATCGGCCAAAAGGACTCTCTTGCCAAAGGATGCCAGGGCTGATGCAAGATTGATGGAGGTAGTTGTCTTTCCTACACCGCCTTTTTGGTTTGATACTGCAATGATTTTTCCCATGTCTCTCTGCTCCGTCTTGTTGTCTCAGGTCGTGATGCTGACCAGGGTTCGTTCGTGTGATTCATCGGGTGTCTTGAGGCTGTACGCTACGGTCTCGTACCTGATCTTTTTGGGCAGTGCCTTGAGTTCCTCCCGCACTGTAGTCATGCGCCCCTTGAAGGCAAAGATCTTTCCGCCCGGCTGGAGGTATTTTTTTCCCTCACGCAGGATCTTGTCGAGGGTGGCGAAGGCCCGGCAGACGAGGATGTCGCTGTTTCTTTCCGGCGGACTCGTGGCTGCGTCATGCACCCTGGTATGTGGCAAATTTAGGTCCCGGATGCAGTTGTTCAAGAAATTAATTTTTTTGGCTTTCGTGTCGCAGAGGATGACCTCGGTCTCTGGTGCCAGGATCGAGATGATGATTCCCGGGAGACCGCCTCCGGTCCCGAGATCCGTGATTCGTCTGGCAGGCGGGAGCATGCGGGCGGCGAGGACAGAGTCAGCGATATGATGCGAGGCGGTATTTTCCAGCGAGGCGCGCGAGATCAGGTTGATCCGTTCGTTCCACTCGAGCAGGTATTCCATGTATGTGCTGATTCGGTCCAGCTCGGGGTCCGGCAGGGTGATGTTGTTTATTGCGAGCGCGCGGGAGATGGCTTCCCGTGAATTCATGGGTGGGGTCCTTGATCTGCTTGTCTATATTTCAGGATGCTTTATTATCGTACAAATTCGGGGGTTGCATGAACCAGATCTTTGAAGTTTTGATGCTGCTTGCCTTCGGGGCGGCCTGGCCCTTTTCGATCCGCAAGTCCTGGGTCAGCGGTTCGACTGCGGGCAAGAGTATTGTCTTTCTCTGGGTTGTCCTGATCGGGTATCTCTCTGGGATTGCCAACAAGATCATCAACGAACAGGTCGGGGACGGCGTGATCTGGTTTTACACCTGCAATACCCTGATGGTATCCATCGATACCGTGCTCTACTACCGTAACCGGAGACGTGAACGGCATACCCTCTGAAGAGGTGTTGTTTTCATTCGTCGGCAACCAGCATGTTCTTGTAATCGCAGGTATCTGTCCCACACAGCTCTCGCAATACTCCGGGATAGATCCCGTATTACGAGAGTATCTGCTTTGTGCGGTCATACCTCTCCTGGCGTAATGTGCCATTCGGGAAGTGACGATATTGGGATATGGGCGTTTCTCCCTGAGAGAGGGGATGCGCCGTTTCCGGGTGTCTCATCCGGATGACCGGGACCCTTGATCCTCTGGGAGAGCATGAAGCATGAAACGAATGCTGGCTGCAGTTTTTGTTTTTTGTTTTTGGGGAACAGTCCTCAGTCCGGCCAGTGAGCTGGTTGTCAGGAGTATCAGACTTCAGCCGCTTGGTCAGGGTGAAGCCAAGATGACGGTCACCCTCGAGAGCAGGGCCACCCTTGTGCTGTACTATGACAGTGTCCAGCCGGCACGACCGGATGTGCTTGAGACCTTCTGGTTCAGCGAGACATCGGATGCCCGGACAGCGACGCACTCGTTTATCCTGCGTGAACTCGAGCCAGGGGTCGTCTACTATTTTCGTCTGGCCAGCTCCTGGCCCGGCGAGTTTCGCACCGGGGTTATGCGCTGGACGATCCCCAAAGACAGCAAAGATGATGTCATAATAAAATAAAATACATGTCGGAGTTAGTTGTGGGCGAGGGTGTCGGGCTGCTTGTGGTTGAGGATGACCGCTTTTCGTTTATGCGGGTCGAGCGGTTTTTGCAGTCCAGCCCCTCAACGCAGTTTGACATCGTCTGGGCCCGCTCCTGCAGCGAGGCCTCCCTTCGGCTTTCAGAAAACTCCTTTGACGTCTGCCTGGTTGATTACCAGCTTCCGGATGGGACGGGTACCTCGCTGATCCGTGAGATGAACCGGCATCCCTTGGCGCCCCCCTGCATCATGCTGACTTCGCAGGAGGGCTATCAGACCGACCTCGAGGCCATGCAGGCAGGGGCGGTGGATTATCTTACCAAGGACAGGCTGGAGCCGGAAACCCTGGAGCGAGCCATCCGCTATGCCCTCAA
The DNA here is from genome assembly GCA_029548715.1 of Spirochaetota bacterium. Classification (GTDB taxonomy): domain Bacteria; phylum Spirochaetota; class JAGLSM01; order JAGLSM01; family JAKPMW01; genus JAKPMW01. The sequence goes on from JAKPMW010000322.1 coordinate 3,053, forward strand.
AAACCGCAGGGTCGAAACTGCACTCCGTGAAAGTGAAGAGCGATATGCACTGGTTGTGCGCGGGGCCAACGATGGGGTCTGGGACTGGAACCCCCAAAGCGGAAACCTGTATCTCTCAGCCCGCTGGAAGGAGATCATCGGGTATCATGAGACCGAGTTTGATGAGAGCATGGACCACTGGTATACGTGTGTTCATCCCGACGACCTTCGGGAGGTGCGAGCATCCCTTGAAGGGTATCTGACCTCTTCCAGTCGACAGCTTTCAAGCGAATACAGAATGCGGCACAAGGATGGACATTGGGTCTGGGTGCGGGTCAAGGGACAGGCGGTATTTGGCCAGGACGGACATGCCGTGCGGGTGGCCGGTTCGATGGGTGATATTACCGAGCGGCGTCAGGCGCTGGAGACATTGCGCATCCGTGAACAGGAACGGGAACTCAGGCTCCAGCGGATGGAAGAAGAGCTCAGGATGGCGCGCACCATTCAAAAACAGTTTCTCCCCCGGGCACTGCCTTCGGGAGAGGGATACAGGTACGCAGCCATTTACCAGCCAGCCGAGATGGTTGGGGGCGATCTGTATGACTTTTATATGGAAGAAACAGCCAGCATTGGATTTATCTGTGATGTCTCGGGGCACGGCGTTCCTTCGGCCCTGATATCGGGTATGGTCAAGGCGATATTTGAGGATGCAGCTTCGGTGGACGGTGATCCGGGGAGTATTCTCACAAGAATGAATGGCTTGCTGCATGACAAGATGGGGACGTATTTTTTAACGGCAGCCTGTTTTCGTTTTTCTCATGCCAGCCGGGACTTGACCCTGGCTTCAGCGGGACACAATCCGCTCTTGCTTGTCAGGGAGGGCAGGGTTGAAGAGCTGGTGGCGCATGGCCGGGTTTTGGGTCCGTTTCCGGATTATGTCTATGTAACAGAGTCATGGAGGCTCAGGGCAGGGGATCGTATCCTGGCCTATACGGACGGAATCAATGAGTGTGTCCATTTCGAACCAGTCGAAGAACTCTATGGCGAAGAGCGTTTGATGCAATTTTTGGCAGGTCATGCCTCGCAGGATGGGGAGCGGTTGTTGCAGGAATTGCTTGAGTCTCTGCGCACATTTTCCGGGGATTCACCCTTTGAAGACGACGTAACTGCAATTGTTCTCGACATCAGATAAATCGACGATACTTCACGGCTTGTGGTGTTTCTCACACTATCAGAATGACCCGAAATGGACAACAGATTCATGAAGAGCTATCGGAAAGAACTCTGGTTTGAAGCGCAACAGAGGCGGGAATTTTTCAATATCACCGGGCAGGTTGCCACATGCCTCAGGGAGAGCGGGATTCGTGAGGGCCTTATCCTTGTCAATGCCATGCACATTACCGCCAGCGTATTTATCAATGACGACGAGAGCGGGTTGCATCATGATTTTGAGGTCTGGCTTGAGGGGCTGGCGCCCGAAAAACCCTATGAGCGCTATCGGCATAATGGCTATGAGGACAACGGGGATGCCCATCTCAAGCGGACGATCATGGGACGTGAGGTGGTGGTTGCCGTAACCAATGGAGCGCTGGATCTTGGCCCCTGGGAACAGATTTTTTACGGAGAGTTTGACGGGATGCGGCGCAAGCGTGTCCTTGTCAAAATTATCGGCGAATAAACCGTGCCATATCCGGACCGGGTATGACGGATGATTCGATACACTGCACCCCAAATGGGGTAAAGGAGTGAAGCAATGAAAAAGATGTTTCGAGTAACCGGAGTTGTCATGTGTCTTGTGGCCATGATTCTTCCCCTGACCGCCTATCAGTCATCACAGGCTGAGCTGGCACGCCGCAAGGCAGCAGTTGACCGCTATCGCGCATCAGGTGTTTTTAGCGAAAAGGTGTATCAGGCTGTGATGAGTACCCCCCGCGAGTATTTCATGCCGGAGGGACAAAACCACATGACCTACGAAGAAGTGCCTGTGGCAATTGGCTGGGGTCAGACGATCACCAACCAGTGGTTTGTTGCCTACATGACCCACCTGCTTGATGTTCAGCCGACCGACAAGGTACTTGAGATCGGGTCTGGCTCGGGATACCAGGCAGCCATCCTCTGGCAGATCACGAAAAAGGTCTACACGATCGAGATCGTCAGCCAGCTTGCCGCCATCGCCAAGCAGCGCTGGCAGAGCCTTGGCTATAGCTCGGTTGTGGGCAAGGCTGCTGATGGGTATTATGGCTGGGCCGAGTACGGTCCCTTTGACAAGATCGTTGTAACCTGCGCTGCCGACCATGTCCCGGTGTACCTGATGCAGCAGCTCAAGCCGGGCGGGGTGATGGTTATCCCCGTTGGCAATCCCTTTGACCGCCAGACCCTGCTCAAGATCACAAAAAATCTTGACGGCACGGTCAGGACCGAGCGCCTGCAGTCCGTAAAATTCGTTCCGTTTACGGGCAAGATGCTCGAGAAGTACGGGAAGTGATGCCCTGATGGAAAAACGCGGCCTCATCAGTGTCTTCCTGGTATCGATGGCGGTACTGGGAGCCCAACTGGGTGTGATCCGCTATATGAGTGTGGCCAGCTGGTCCAACTTTGCTGGCCTCATCATTAGCATCGCCCTGCTTGGTTTCGGACTATCGGGAACAATCCTGACGGTCCTGCGCGAACGGATTGAACGAAGACTGCAGGACTGGCTCTTCTGGTCGGCGGCGGCCTTTATTATCGCGGCTGGCTATGTGCTGCAGTTTGCGCGTCTGATACCCTTTATTCCCCAGAGTCTGCATCAGGATGGAACCCAGGTTCTCTATCTGGCGCTCTACTATTTCCTGTTTTTCGTTCCGTTTTTCTTTGGTGCACTGTTCATCAATCTGTCCTTCCTCCGCATGAAGACCGGAATCAACCGGATGTATTTGTACAATCTCATGGGATCCGGAATTGGCGCTCTCGTCCTTTTGGTCTGTACTTCAGTCATTTCTCCACAGTACCTCATGATTCCCGTCCTGCTTCTGGGGTCGGCGGTCGTTATCAATGAGGCAATCGGCAGTGCCAGGCGGATGCGCCTGGGGGCGATTGTCATTGCTGTGGCGTTTTTGCCCGTTTTGCTGACGGGGATTGGTCTCTTTTCTCCTGCCACATCAGCAGACGCGCAGCAGTGTGCCGATGGCCCTGCGCAGGGACAACAGACAGCGGTTTCTGAACCGAACAAGGGCATTTGGGCGGGACTCTTCAATCTTGCTGATATAAACATGTCCCACTACAAGGACATCTCGTATGCGCTCAAGGTTCCCGAGTCCAGGGTCATTCATGAAAAGGCCTCATCCCTGGGGTATATCCAGGTAATCGAGAGTTCCCAGTTCCGGTTTGCTCCCGGCCTGTCTCTCTCGTATTACGATTCAATCCCGCCTGTTCAGCACGGACTCTTTATCGATGGATTCGGTGCTTCAGGGATAGCTCGGTATGTGGATGCAACCAATGCCGGATATATCCGCTATCTTCCGTTCTCCCTGTCCTACAGTCTCAAAAACAGGCCCTCGGCTCTTGTCATTGGAGCTGGTGGTGGAAATCCCGTACTGTTTGCCTTGACGCTTGGAGCCTCAAAGGTGATGGCGGTCGAGCCATACGCGCCCGTTGTTGATCTGGCCCGCGAGACTTTTGCGGCCTGGTCCAAAGGGATCTGGGATGATCCCCGTGTCACAACGGTCATCAGTGATGGAAGAACCTTTTGCAAGCGGGATGACGGAAAGTACGATATCCTTTCGATTCCGGCCATGGTTTCATCCGGGATGTCCTTCAGCTCGGGATCAGGGAATGGCGAAAACTATCTCTTCACCAAAGAGGCCTTCGATGACTATCTCTCCAGGCTTGCACCTGAGGGAATCCTCGATGTCTCGATGCGGCTTGATTCGCCACCACGCGCCCTGCTCAAACTCGAGTCACTGGTGTTCAGTTGGGCGAAGGAACGCTTTCCCGCGGACTTTGCACAGCGGATTGTCTTTATTCGCGGACTTGACTGGGGTGCGTTTCTTGTGAAAAACGGGGTTTTCGCGACAAACGAGATTGCTCTTCTCAAGAAAAAGACCCGCGATCTTTCGGCCGACTTTTCGTACTATCCCGGGATCAGTGCCAGCGAGGTCAACCAGTACAATGTCATTCCCGAAGAAGTCTATTATGCCTTTGCTCAGGCGTTTGTTGCCGGGACCGAGCAGGCGTTTATCGGGGGGTATGCCTTTAATATCGAACCGCCCACCGATAACCGGCCGTACTTCAGTCACTTTTTGCCGCTGTCAACTGTACCCAAACTGCTTGGCCTGTCCGGCGGGATGAAGGATGTTCCCTTTGATGAGTGGGGTTATCTCCTTTCGTGGGCAACCGTTTTGCAGGGCGTTGTGTTTGGCCTCCTGATTATCTGCATTCCGGTGTTTACCTCGGGACGCGCCTTTCTCAGGGAGCGGGGCAAGCTGCGTGTGATTGTCTACTTCTTCGCACTCGGGATGGGTTTTATGCTGATCGAGATAGCGGTTATCCAGAAGCTCAATCTCTTTATTGCCAATCCGCTCTACAGTGTGGCACTGGTCATTGGTGTTCTCCTGATCTTTTCAGGGATAGGCGCCGGCTTTGCCAGCCGGTATCGGGGTGAGGAAGCGAAAAAAGGGATTACCGTGGGTGTCTCGGGTATCCTGGCGGCGCTGGCTTTGCATGCCTTTGTCTTTGCTCCGCTGATGCAGCCGTTGCTGGCACTCCCCGAACTGCTGAGAATCATGATAGTGATCCTCTTTTTGGCACCGCTCGGCTTTTTTATGGGCTTCCCGTTTCCTCTCGGGTTGCAGGTTCTGTCTGACAAGCGTGAAAAGCTTATGCCCTGGGGGCTGGCCATCAATGGTTCGGTTTCGGTATTCGCCAGCGTGCTGACAAGCATCCTGTCGATGCATTTCGGATTTGCCTTTGTGTTTTTCCTGGCAGCCCTCTTTTATGTTGCTGCCTGGGTGACCTTTCCAGCCCGGATCAGGTTTTCTTCCTGATCTGAAAGCATGATGTGACGCAACGGGCGCAGTGCCGGATATCCGGCACTGCGCCCGTTGCATGAAGGAGCGCCGCTGTGCTGTCCATGGTTGTGGTACTCATGATTTTTCTGGCGATCGCTGTCCGGCAGATAGGGAGATTTCGGCTTGAGATCTGGAGTGTCATGCTGACCGGTGCCGGGGTTGTCCTTTTCAGCGGAGAGATCGGCCCGGAAGATGCGTGGAGGGCCATTGACTGGGATGTTCTGGTTTTTTTGGGCGGGATGTTTGTTGTGGGGGAGGGACTCTATCGTTCGGGATATTTGGCAACCAGGTCCGCCCAGCTTTTTGCAGGAGCCAAAACCACAGGGGGGCTTGTAGCCCGGATCGTCCTGACAACCGGGGGACTCTCTGCACTGTTGATGAATGACACGGTAGCGATCATAGCAACTCCCTTGATGATCCATTTTTCACGGGTCTGTCGGGTTGATGTACGGCTGCTTCTTCTGGCACTGGCTTTTTCGATTACAACCGGGAGTGTGCTGAGCCCGGTAGGGAATCCGCAAAACCTGCTTATTGCTGTTCAAAGCGGGATGCCGGATGCTTTCGGGACTTTTCTTGCGGGACTGATTCTTCCGACAGTGCTTGCACTGGGATTCGTCTGGGGCGTGTTGCGTCTTGGCTGGAGAATGGAATATAGCCAGACAATCAAACTTGACGGGCTGGGACATATTGCTGATACCCGGCTGGCTCGGGCCTCTTCGCTGGGCGTGGCCCTGGCGCTGGCGGCCATTGCCGTTCGTATGCTGGCCGCCTGGCTGGGGGAGGGACATGTCTTTCCGCTGTCACTTGTGGCACTCGTCGCGGCAGCACCCGTCATGCTCTTTTCCGGGCAGCGTTTTGTGGTGCTGAGGAATATGGACTGGCGCACGCTGGTATTTTTTGCGGCCATGTTTGTGGTGATGCAGTCCGTTTGGGAGAGCGGGTTTTTTCAGGGCCTGATGCGCAGTACCGGACTGGGACTGAATTCTGTCGAGGGTCTCTTGGGCAGCGGAATCCTTGTCAGTCAACTGGTCTCCAATGTTCCCTTTGTGGCCCTGATTCTGCCGGCCATGTCACAGGCCGGTGCCGGGACTGCCCAATATCTGGCACTTGCAGCCGGGAGTACCCTTGCAGGAAATCTCCTGATCCTCGGGGCAGCCAGCAATATCATCGTCCTGCAAAACGCGGAGCGACACGGCGCAGGCTTCAGTTTTTGGGAATTTGCCCGGGCCGGAATTCCCCTGACACTTCTTCAGGCGGCGTTGTACTGGGTCTGGTTTTCACTGGCCATCTGAGGCAAGCTGGATGGATGAGCGATGTTCCCAGGACAGGTCTTGACAATACTTAAAAGTTTGCTTAAGTATTAAATATGAATGCAATCACGAGATCACACTCTGCCTGCTCTCCCATTGGTGGACAGGAGCAAATCGCCCGGTTGAATGACTGCCCGGGAATCGCCGAACTCTTCAAGGCCCTGGCGGACGAAACACGGACCCGCATCCTCAGTCTCCTGCAAAGTGGTGAACTCTGCGTTTGCCAGATTGCTGGAAGCATGGAGATGAGCCTTCCTGCTGTCAGCCATCACCTGCGCCTTCTCAAGATGATGCGCCTTGTGTCGGCCAGGCGGGATGGACGGCAGGTGTACTATACCCTGCTTGACCAGCATGTGGCCGATCTGATCAGGATTGCGAGAGAGCATCTTCATGAGGGTGCGCGATGAGCACAATGAAGGAAGCAGCCATCACTGGGCTGAGTTGCAGCATGTGTGCGGCCGGCCTTGAAAAAACGCTTCAGGCCAGGGCTGGTCTGGAATCCTGCCGGATCAATTTTGCAACCGGTCGGATCAGGTTTCCAGCCGAACGTGAGCAGGAGGTCTGCGCAGTCGTTGCCGAGTCCGAGCCCGGGGTGCGCCTGAAGGACACGAAAGAACAGGCCAATCCGCATGCGTCTTCGGAGCGGGAGTGGCGGCAGGCCTGGCGCCTGATTCTTGCCGCGCTGCTTTTTGCAGCCTTGCTTGCGGGTGACGAGGCATGGGACCGGCAGGGTCTGCAGTATCTCTCCTGGGGACTTGCACTGGCTGGCTGGCTGGCTGCAGGCTGGGGAGTGATCGTTGCTGCCGTGAGGAATCTCCTGCATGGCAGGGTGTTTGACGAAAACTTTTTGATGACGCTGGCTACTCTTGGTGCCTTTGCAGTCGGGCATCTGCCCGAGGCAGTGGGAGTCATGCTGTTTTATCATCTTGGGGAACTGGTGCAGGACTCGGCGGTGCAGTCGAGCCGAAATGCGATTACTTCGCTGGCCAGGGTGATTCCTGAGACGAGCAGGCGGATTACTCCGGAGGGTGTCAGCCTGTGTGCATCAGACAAGATCGGCCCGGGCGAAATCCTCGAGGTGTGGCCAGGCGAGCGGGTGTCACATGACGGGATTCTCGAAACGGACGAAGCCTGGCTGGATACCTCAGCCCTGACTGGGGAGTCCCGACCCAGAAAATTTGAGCGGGGGATGGAGATGCAGGCCGGGTATCTTGTCACAGAAACAAAAGTCCATATCCGGGCGACACGCTTGCTCAAGAATTCAGCTGTCGCAAGGATTATGGCACTTGTTGAAGAGGCGACACAGCGCAAGGCAAAAACAGAACGCTTTATGACACGCTTTGCCGCGGTATATACCCCGCTGGTTGTATTTTCGGCGGTCGCTCTTGCTGTACTTCCTCCGCTCCTGATTGCCGGGGCCAGCTTTGAGGACTGGCTCTTTCGGGCGCTTGTCTTTCTTGTCATCTCCTGTCCCTGTGCGCTGGTTGTCTCGATTCCCCTGGGTTATTTTGCCGGTATCGGGGCGGCCTCACGTCACGGGATTCTTGTCAAGGGAGGGACAGTTTTGGACAAGCTGGCGAAAGTCAGGGCCATCGCGTTTGACAAGACCGGGACGATAACAGATGGAAAATTTCAGGTCCAGCGTGTGACTCCGGGCCCGGGCATGGATACGGAGATGGTACTGGCGCTGGCTGGGGCTTTGGAAGCCAATTCCAATCATCCCATAGCCGCAGCCATTCGGGCAGGTGGTGGTCGCGTTTTGCCGGCGATTGAAGACGTCAGGGAAATACGTGGGCGTGGTGTCATGGGGAGACTGGCTGATGGGCGGAGGGTTTTGCTTGGCTCGGAGAGTTTCTTGCAAGAAGAGTGCGGGATCCAGCCGGGGGCTGGAGCAGGGGTCCCTGGCTCGTTGCATCTGGCGCTTGGGCGGGCCTGGGCGGGGAGTATTGAAATAGACGATGCAGTCCGCAATACCGCGCACAAGGCTGTGAAGGAAGTGCGGGAACTCGGCGTCCGGACGGTGGCGCTCTACAGTGGTGACCAGGCAAGGCGAACCATGCTCGTGGGGACATCGTTGCAGATGGACGAAATCAGGGGAGAGCTTTTGCCCGAGGACAAGCTGCACGCCCTTGAGACGCTGATGCAGGCCAATCCGGGCGGAACAACGGTTTTTGTCGGGGACGGGATCAATGATGCCCCGGTTCTCAGACGGGCAGATGTCGGGATAGCTATGGGCGGGCTGGGAAGTGATGCGGCCATTGAAGCGGCCGATGCGGTCCTGGTCCAGGATGAGCCGCTTCTTGTTGCGCGTGGAATCTGGATCGCCCGAGCGACCCGCCGGGTTGTCTGGCAGAATATTGTCTTTGCCCTGTCCTTCAAGGCGGTTTTTCTGCTTCTTGGCGGACTGGGGCTTGCGAGTCTTTGGGAAGCAGTGATCGCAGATGTAGGGGTGGCGCTTGCAGCTCTGGCCAACGCCATGCGTCTTGTCTGGAGTCCAAGGCTTTCGGGGGCAAGACTGAATCAGGCATAGGAGAAGAGATGCGCCTGATCTCAGCAGCAGCGTGCGATGCATGACTGCTGCCAGTTGATACAGGGTATCGAATTATATTGAGCCTGTGCAACCACGCGCAGAGTCTTGCTTTTCGTGGCCTCAACCTGCTATTCTTGAACGGCAGTCTCTGATTGTCATTTTACACCAAAGGCGGAATTCATGGCGTTTGATACGATGCGGAAAGATTATGAACAGCGGAAGGCGGCGGCCAAACCCTTGGCCGCAGGCAAGTATGTCAAAAAGGAAGATGCTGTCAGGCTTCTTGAAACGGTTATCCGGTCCGGTGACCGGGTCTGTCTTGAAGGCGACAACCAGAAGCAGGCTGATTTCTTGGCCAGGGCACTTGTGTCTGTCGATCCGGCAAAGGTCAACAAGCTCCATATGGTGCAGTCATCGATTGTCCTCCCCGAGCATATCCAGGTTTTTGAAAAAGGGATTGCAACAGACCTGGACTTTGCGTTTTCAGGGCCGCAGATGAAAGAGCTCTACGAGCTTGTTGTTTCCCGCAAGGCGAAGATCGGTGCCATCCATACCTATCTTGAAATCTATGGGCGATATTTTTTGGATCTCTATCCCCAGGTTGCATTGATCGTTGCTGAAGAGGCGGATGATGCCGGCAACCTGTTTACCGGGTTTACCACCGAAGATACGCCGATCATAGCCGAGGCTACCCACTTCAGGTCGGGTATCGTGATTGCCCAGGTCAAGAAGAAGGTTGCCAGTGTCCCGCGTGTTGATATCCCGGGGGACTGGGTAGATTACGTGATCGAGACGGGTGAGGATTTCTGGATGCAGGCCCTCTTTACCCGCGATCCGGCAAAAATAACCGACCAGCAGGTCCTGATGGCCATGATGACCATCAAGGGGATTTATTCGGAGTACAACGTCGGATCTCTCAACCACGGACTCGGGTTCCCGACAGCGGCTGTTGAACTTCTTCTGCCGACGTATGGAAAGGAACTCGGGATAGAGGGTCGTGCCTGTTACGACTGGGTCCTTAATCCGCATCCGACCATGATTCCAGCCATCGAGGCCGGAATAGCAAAACGGGTCTATGCCTTTGGTGGTGAGCCGGGCATGGAAGAATATGTCAAAGCCAGGCCTGATGTCTTTTGCATTGGTCCTGACGGGAACATGCGTTCGAATCGTTGTGCCGCACACATGGCTGGTCTGTATGCCATTGACGCATTTGTTGGCGCGACGCTTCAGGTGGACCGTTTCGGGAACAGTTCGACGGCGATCAAGGGCCGCATTTCCGGTTTTGGCGGAGCCCCCAATCTTGGAGGCACGCCTCCGGGCCGGCGCCATGTTACCGAGGCATTTACAAAAGCGGGATACCAGGAAAACGGTGTTCACTACGGAAGAAAGCTGGTTGTCCAGTTGACACCGACCAAGAGCGAAGGCAAGGGGATCCCGGTATTTGTGCCTGAACTCTATGCCCAGACCCTGTACAAGGACGGGCTCTTTCCGGCGCCGCCCATCATGATTGCCGGCGACCAGTTGACGCATGTGGTGACCGAGGTCGGGATTGCCTATCTGGACAGGGCCAGGGATCTCAAGACGCGGATGCAGGCGATTGCGTCTGTCGCCGGCGAGACCGAAGTCGGTGCCATGGTATCGGACAAGGAACGCTCGGACCTGCGTGCACGCGGGATTGTCAAGACTCCCGAAGATCTGGGGATTGACCGCGGTCGGGCAACCCGCGAACTATTGGCCGCAAAATCCATGCAGGACCTGATTGATATTTCCGGCGGGCTCTACAAGATACCGGCTTCGATAGCACAGGGGTAACAGTTGAGATGATCATTTGCGGTTTGTCATGCTTGCACGCAAGCAGAGAGCCGTGAACAACGACAAGGGATGCCATAATCGGCATCCCTTGTTATTTCCCAGTCCTCCGCGGTTATTATTTTCCGCGTACAAACCCAAAGTTGAGGATCAGGTTGAGCAGGATGCCGACAATTGCAGCCAGGCCAAGGCCGCTGAGCTTGAAGGCATCAATGGCGAATTCGGCCTTCCCGATTCCGAGGACAAGCATGGCAGCCACGATGATCAGGTTTTTTGCGTTGTTCATGTCGACCTTGTTGTCGATCATGTTCTTGATTCCGATCGAGGTGATCATCCCAAAGAGCAGAATTGATATTCCCCCGATGACCGGAGCCGGGATAGCTGCAATGATGGCAGTGAACTTGGGTATCATGGCCAGCAGAATGGCAAAACAGGCTGCGATGCGCATGATTACCGGGTTGTGGTTCCCGGTCAGGGCCAGGGCGCCCGTGTTTTCGCTGTAGGTCGTATTGGCGGGACCACCGATCAGGGCGGCAAAGCTGGTCGCAATGCCATCGCCCATCATCGTGCGATGGATGCCGGGTTCCTTGAGAAAGTTCTTGCCTACCACATTTCCGACGGCGATAACATCGCCAAAGTGTTCGATCAGGGTGACAAAGGCGATGGGGACGATGATCGAGATCGCGCTCCACTCAAAGACTGGGAGTGTAAAATTTGGTAGTCCGACCCAGTCGGCCTTGGAGACACCAGAGAAGTCAACGATCCCGACAATGGCCGAGAGAAGATACCCCGAGACGACAGCGATTAGTACGGGCAGGGCCGAGATGAAGCGCTTCCCGATCTTGTCAAAGTACACTTTGACGAAGACACCGACTGCAAAGGTAAAGAGGGCAATCAACCAGCAGCCATTGACACCAATCTCCTTGACAGCGCCGGGGGCAAAGCTTCCGTTGGCATTTTTGATCGCTACATCGGCCAGCATCAGGCCGATCAGGATGATCATTGGCCCGGTGACCTGGGGTGGAAGGATACGTTCGAGAACCTTGTACGATACTCTGGTAAAAATCAGGGCTACAATAATATAGATGGCACCTGCGATGACGATACCCCCGAGTGCTGCTGGTAATCCTCCCCCATCCTTGGCTGCAGCGACGGCAAGAATACCGGGCATAAAGGCAAACGAACTCCCGAGAAAGACAGGTACCTTGAAGCCGGTCAGGAAGTGGAAGATCCAGGTCCCGATGCCTGCACAGAAGAGGGTGACCCCGACATCGAGACCGGTGATAAGAGGGACAAGGACGGTGGCGCCAAACATGACAAAGGTTTGCTGTAATCCCATGACAACTGTTTTTCCGTTTACATCACTCATACACGTCTCCTGATCTGGAATGTACAATCTACTGCGGATATATCAGTTGCAGATTGCGACTTGCATGCCTCCTTGTGATTGAATGGTTGTGACAAAAAAAGACTGCCCTGTGTGAGAGGGCAGTCCTGGCGGGTTTTCAGGCTGATATGAATATG
>JAKPMW010000131.1 GCA_029548715.1 Spirochaetota bacterium
TCCCCGAGACGAAGGCCCTGAGTTGACCGCCGTTTTCCTTGGCCAGTTCGAACATGAGGAGCGAGCTCATCATCTTGCCGAGTCCGCGGGCTGTCTTCATCGAGGGAATCCGGCCCTCGACCTCAAGCAGTCCGGCAATGGCCCCGGTGTAGCGCTTTTGCGCCTCAATCGTGTCGATCGTGCGTCCATCGACCTCTGTCCGCACCCTGTCAACAGCGGTCAGGCTCTCGTCAATCCTGCGCCGTCCGTCCGCGTCAAGCTCCACCTCGGACAAGACCTTGCCCAGGCCGGACCGGACCGCATCCGTATCCCTGCGCTGGGCGGCCAACTGCTCGCCACTGGCTGTCCCGGTAAGAAACATCGATGAACGGCCCCGCTCCCGCTGGAGGTGATGAATCACCGGAGAGACTCCGGCCATGATCCGCATGTTGTCCCGCATGATGCGGGTTGTCTCGGCTTCGTTGAGCGTCAACCTGATCTCGATCGCCGAAATTACGAGATAGGCCGCAAGTGGCAGGGCGACGAGTCCCGTTATCCGGCGGGCGAGACGATTGCGAACGATTTGGATATTCATGCTCTTCTCCGTTTTGTGCGACTGGCTGCTGTGTATTGCCGATGTCGTATCAGTATACCCGATGCGGCCCCGCTTGTACACCGGGCAATGCGCCGTTATATATCACGTCTTCGTCATGGGTATCCCGGATACCAAACACAGATTCATGAAAGTCTCATGGCTATCCCGGACAGGCACTATCTGTGTCATGAAATCCCGCCTGCAAACCGACAAGATAGACACACCCACATCACTCCCACCAGGCAAGGACCGGGCACAGCATGGCCGTACTGCACATCGAAAACCGTGACAATCTCGAGCTCCCTGTCGACGCTTCGGTCTCGATCCTGACCCTGCTTGTCCGCTCGGGAGTCCCGATCCCCAACCGCTGCGGGGGTCATGCCCGCTGCGGGCTCTGCCGGATCACCTTTGTCGCAGGTCTGGCCCACGCCAGCCCGCGCACCCCGCATGAGGAACATTTTGCCCGCGAGGCAGGACTGCCCCCCGAAGTCAGGCTGGCCTGCCAGACCCGGCTGGCAGGAAATGCCGTCATCCGGATCGGGCAGAGCCGGTCCCCGGATTGAGGCCCCGGCCGAAAGGTCAGCCCAGGACCCAGCGGGCATCCGGCATCGGCTTGGCGCTGACAAACTCCCAGACCTGATCCCCGGCCTGCAGCCGGACCCTGTCTCCCTCGCGAAGCAGGACAAGACCGGAGGCCCCCCGTGAGCGGGCAATATTGGCCAGGGCCGCAGCTTTTTCGAATCCGTCCCCGGTCCGGAAATTCCAGACCTCATCGGGCTGGGCGATCCGCTCGCCTTCGTAAATCGATTCGGTGTCCATCGAGGCAAGCTCGGCGGCCACCGCGTCAAGGGTATCACAGGCCGCCGACCCTTCGATACTGACCGGATTACGGTTGAGGGCTGCATGCCAATAGGGTTCGAACCAGTCCCCGGGAATACGGGCCGCATGAAAGGCCAGGTCGACGGATTCGTTGGTCGCACGCTGTTCACCCAAAACCCTGACCACCGTCTCCCTGTCCATCTCCGGCGAGAGCTCGACCGGTTGTGAGGAAACCGGCCGCTTGCCGGCCACATCGGGCAGGCGCGGCACGATATGCACAAACTGCTGCAGGGCCTGGAGGATATTGCAGCTTTCGTTGCAGGCACTGCAAAACCGTGCCTGCAGGCGGAAGCAGTCCTCGGGCTTGTCGAAATCGATCTTCTCGCTCCGGATAAACTCCTCGAGGTCGTTGACCACAAGCCGTCCCGGGATGGGCCCGGGGTAAAACTCGTCCCTGTCGATCAGCGAGAGGAGTTTTTTCCGTGACTGGTCACTCACCCTGAGCTTGGTCGACTCCTCATAGCGCAGGGCCTTTTCGCATTCGATATAGAGCTCCCCGCCACCCTCGGCCTTGTGCCGGTAGCAGAAACAGCGCTGGAAGTCGGGATGACAGCGGATGAAGTTGCCGAAGACCTCGGGATTGAAGGGCGAGCGCAGGTAACGCGACAGCCTCTGCCCAAACCGGCCGTAGGCCTCCATGTTGATGGTCGCCTCGGGATACATGGTGTGGATCCACCCGCTGCGGTGCGCCACGACTGTGATCTTTTCGTTTTCAAGGGCACGGCGGGCCTTTTGGGAAAGCTCGCTTCCATTGAAAAACATGACCTTGGTCACGACGCGCCGGTTGTTGGTCAGTATTCCATCGCCCACGTCAATGTAGTTTTGGGAGTGAAGCGGAGTGGCAAAGAGCCAGATATCATCCAGCGGAATCCGGGCCACAACAAACAGGGCCGCAGCATAGAGCGCCGCAAGACTGACACACTCCCCGCCCCCGGTCCGCCAGCCCGGTTTGCGGACAAAGGCATCCATGGCCTGCATGGTCTCGGTCTTCCAGTAGGGAATAATGTCCGTGGTATAGCGGTCCAGTCCAAAATGGCGCCGGATGTCAATCGAGAAGTAGTACTTGTCCCCCTCGTATCCGAAGAGGGCGTTGCTTTCGCGCAGGATGTTTTCGTCAACATGTTCCCTGAAGCGGGCCAGTTCGGCTTCCTTGGTTGTCAGGCCCCAGGTCTCGAGGTCAAGGTTGAAGGTATAGTGGTCCATGATGTACTGCTTGAGGCGCATGACCCGCTTTTCGGGGGGCATGGCCTCAACCCCCTCAAACCAGGGATCCGCCCGCCAGGCCCAGAGCTTTTCGCTCATGACATTGGCCAGCATCAGCCCATAGAGGAGCTGGGGGAAAACGAAGATCTCCATATCGGAGAGTGTATAGGCCGAGCTGTATATCTCAAGCCGGGCCGGGCCGCTGGCCGAGGGAACCGAAAGGGTGCTGCGGGTTGCGTCTGTATCCATAAATATAAAGATATATATATGTGTGCCCGGAAACGAAGCGAAAAGGAGGGGTGTATTCTACAGTCACGCGGACCGATACTCACAGGAAAGATCCAGCGCGGCGGAGACAATCATGGTCAAGAGCGGAAAACTGCTGCTGTCCCTTTTTGCCGCCCTGCTTTTGGCCAGCGGCCAGCCCACCCCTCCTGCTGCGGAAAACGCCCCAGCGTACAGCGTCCCGCCGCCTTCTCCCGGATCACCCCCTGAGGCCCTGGTCCAACCCGCGGATGCCACCGAGCAGACTCCGGGATCAGAAAACGGATACTTTCGCGAAGTCACGACCATTCTCTCGAACGCGCCCTGCGCCCGGGCGGTGGATATCGTCATCACCGGGGACGGATATACCCTCCCCGATCTGGCGCACGGCGGCAGTTTTGATGTCCACGCGGGCCAGTTCATCCGCACCTTTTTTTCAGAGGCGCCCTTTTCCGAGCTCAAGCCCCTCTGCAATGTCCATCTGGTCCGGGCCGTGTCCCACGAAACCGGAGCTGACCGCAGCCAGCATGAGGATACAAGGGATACGGCCTTCGACGCGGCCTATGGTGCCTACGGGATTGACCGCCTGCTCGTGATCCGCCGGCCTGAAAAACTCAGACGGACCGTGCTGCTGGCGCCCGCCCAGGATATTGTCGTGGTCCTCGTCAACGATGCCCGCTATGGTGGCTCGGGATCGATGATCCCGGCAGGAACCCGCTCGATCCCGGCCCCGGTCTATGCCGCCGGAAACCCCAACGGAATCCGGATCGCCCTGCACGAGCTGGGACACTCCCTCGCCAATCTTGCCGACGAATACGTGGACGAATCGATCGCGGCCCACTACAGTCTGGCCTATGTGCGTGACAAGCCCAATGTGGATACGACAAGCGATCTGGGCAAAATAAAGTGGAAGGCATTTTTCGAGACCGAGCCGGGTGCCACCAATGTGATCAGCGCCTGGGAGGGGGGCTACTACCGCTCACGGGGAATCTGGCGCCCCCAGGAACACTGCATCATGCGCAGCCTGAGCCATCCGTTTTGCCATGTCTGCCGCAAGGAACTCTGCAGGGCCGTATACCGCATTGCGGGCAGGCGGTTTGACGAGGCGGAGTATCACCGGGAACACCCGGTCCTCAGAGAACCCTGACCAGCTTCCACGAGGCACTCTCGAGAATCCAGCTCTCCTGCTGCTGGATGATGCGCTTTTTCCCGCCTTCGGAAATCTCGAGAAAGAAGCGGCACTCAACCGTCCCGTCCCGCTTGAGCTCAAATCCATTGACGCCCCAGGTAAAGGACATTTTCGCCGGATCAATCCCCTTGTACAGCTTCCACTGACCGTTGACCCAGTCTTCGGTACTGTGCCCCTCGGGCGGCTCGAACTCTCCGGAGAGATTGGAAGAAAAGCCCTCAAAATCATTGACAATGATGCTGTGAATCATCTGGCCCCGGTTGTGGGTGATGATCCGGCGGACGGTGTCAAGCTGACCCGCTCCCTGGGCCTGGACCTCACCGATATCGGCAGCATCAATCGGGACAGGCTGCCCGTTTTGAACCCGGTAATGCGCCGGTTGAAACCAGAGGGAATCAGACTGGAAGAGTTCGATCCCGACAATCTGGGTATGCATCTGCACCAGGGCCACTTTTGAAGCATTGACACCCGTCAGCCAGGGCTTGAGGAAGGGATACCCCTCGACCAGCCGCTCCGCGGCCGACTCGGCCTGGCTGTTGAACACACGCCCGCCAAACCGGACAAAGCAGTGGTGGTTTTGGGTATGGAACTGGATCTCGACCCAGTGCTGATCCCTCACCACGGCCTGGGCTGCGCTCTCCTCGGGCATCAGCAGGATCAGGGAGAGATTGCGGTTGAGATGGGCAAAGGGGAGCACCGTCATCTGGGGCAGGCCACCGGCATCCGTACAGGCCATCACGGGATGCCTGTTGGACTCCTGTACAGCAAGGCGAATCAGCCCGAGGACCTGCTCTGTCGACATTTCAACCATGCGTCCCTACCCTTCGCAAACGGACGAATCCGTATTCGTGTACACTACCTGCACGGGGGGACCATGTCAAGGCCGCCAGGACCCGTGCCTGATTATCATCGGCATTTTCCGGCAAAATCATTCCGGCATCCCTGCTTCTTTGTTTTTGGGGAACAGCCTCCAGCCGGATGAAGCGCCGTCCTCAGCGACTTCGTATCTCCTGGGCCAACCCTGTCCCGAGGGACCAGAGCACGTATCCCAGCCCGGCCAGCACCATGAAGAATTTGAAAAAGAACACCATCCCGGCCAGAATCAGGAGATTCAGCACCAGCATCGAGGGCCGGGTAAGGGTCTTGCGCGAGAGAAAGGCCGCCTGCGGTTTGGAAAACGGAACCTTGAGCACCATAAAGAGCGCCATGAGCATGAAAAAGCCGATCAGCACCAGACTGGGCAGCTTGAAAGCCGCCAGGCCCGGGAAGGCGTCCGCCACAATCTCGAGGGAAGGAATCTGGCTGAAGCCGGTCACGAAGACCACAAGCCCGCCGGCCGCGGGCGAGGGGCAGCCGGTAAAAGTGTCGCTTTTTTCGGCAACGTTGAACCGGGCCAGGCGAATCACGGCCGCGAGGGGGAAGAGAAACGCAAGCGCCCCGAACAAAAGATGCGTCCAGGTATACTCGGTAAACTGGTTCCAGAGACTCTCATGCTCGATAAAGGGCGCCAGATCCCGGTAGATGGGACTGTTCCCCAGAAACGCGGCGTAAAAAACCACCCCCGGGACAATTCCGAAAGAGACCATGTCGGCAAACGAGTCCAGCTCCTTGCCGATTGCACTCTCGGTGCGGATGGCACGGGCAATCCGGCCGTCAAACATGTCAAGCAGCATCGAGACAAAGACAAAAAACACGGCCAGGTCAAACCGGCCGCGCAGGGCCGCCAGCATCGCAGAAAACCCGAAAAAGAGATTTCCAAGGGTAAAGAGGTTGGGAATCCAGGAGAGGCTCATCGCTTTTTCCTCGCAATCACGGTCAATCCGGCCCGCACCCGCTGTCCGGGGGCGACCACAATTTCCCAGTCGTCCCCAAACACGATCTCGTTGGCCGAACCAAAGCGGATCAGGCCAAACTCCTCGCCCTGGCGGTATCCGGTACCGGGGCGGGCCCGGCAGACGATCCGGCGGGCCAGGATTCCGGCTATCTGGGTCACAACCACCGTACCCTCACCCGTTCCAAAAAAGATACTGGTCCGTTCGTTGATGCTCTCCATACCCTCACGATAAGCGGGAACGAATTTTCCTTCGATATGCCTGACCTCGTCAACAACGGCCGCGAGGGGGGCGGTATTGCGATGGACATCAAGGGGGGACATGAAGACAAGCACCCGCTGTGCCCGGCCTGCCCTGTGGACCCCGCTTTCGCAGGGACCCGTGCGCACAACCACTCCGTCAGCGCTGGAATACAGGAGATCCGGATCTTCGGGCGTCTCGCGCCAGGGGGAGCGGAAAAAGTAGAGGACAAAGAGAAACACCAGAAAGGGGGGGATGGAGAGAAGCGGCCACCCTGTCACGATGGCGCCTGTTCCCAGAGCCGCTGTCACAAGGCACCAGACTGGCGCCGCCGTAAAGGCACGCCAGACCGAACGCAGGCTGTGTACGATGGAGCGCATCATGAACGCACCAGACCCAGTCCCCGGCCAACCTTGCGGAATACTTCGAGTGCCATTTCCATCTGTTCCTCCGTGTGTGTTGCCATATAGCTGGTACGAATCAGACAGTCCCCGGGCGGTACTGCCGGAGGAACGACGGGATTGACAAAGAGCCCCTCGTCCGTCAGCCCACGCCACATCCTGAATGCGTCTTCCATCTGGCCAATATGAATCGGGACAATCGGGGTCTGGGAGAGTCCGATCCCAAACCCCATATCCACAAACCCCTGCTGCATCTTGCGGGTGATTTTCCAGAGTTGTGCAATCCTCGCGGGTTCTTCAAGCATGATGTCGATCGCTTTCGACACCGAAGCCACA